>CAZXSQ010000149.1:4943-13219 GCA_964643335.1 uncultured bacterium | reverse complement strand
GGGAGGGGGCGCATTTTTGGGGAGTTATTTGCATTTTTATTTAACGCAGAGGCGCGGAGGGGGAATGGGCAGGCGGGGACGCCTGCTTTACCCAAGTCGGGTGGCAAGGGCAGACCGTTTACGGTCAAGCCTTGTGGTAGTGGTTCATGGTGCCATTTAAGTCAAGGGCTGCTTCGCTTGCCCTTGGCACCCCTGCCGTTTTAAAAATGATGATGTTTCACAATTCAAAAAGAAACACAAAATTCATCATTGAAGTTTTCCGATCTTCTCTTGTGAATGAGATTTTGATCTTTTATTTTGTTGATAGTATGTGGTATTATTATTTTTTTGAGGGAAATATGGCAAATCGGTTATTTATGGCAGGCATAGGTTTTCTATTGACCGTCCGGGTGATTTTGCGCGTTGGTTAGCGGTGATTGTTCGCATTCAGGATTAAAAAATTATGATGACCCTCCGTCGATTTTGTGGAAGTATGGAAAGTATTCCAATAAACACATCCTGGTATTTGGCCGATTTGAGTGAAGCCAAAGGCCGGCAGGAACTCTTTACCAAACAATCACCTCAGCGTCTGAAGACGTTGCGCGAACATGCTCTGATCGATAGTGCCATATCATCGAACCGGATTGAAGGCGTTACGGTGGATCAAGCACGCATCGGCACGATTCTTTTTGGGGAAGCAATGCTTCAAGACCGCAATGAAGAAGAAGTGCGTGGTTACCGCCTGGCGTTGAATCGAATTCATGAGTTAAGATCAGATTTGCGAATATGTGAAGAAACCGTGCTTGAATTGCATCGTCTGTCACACGGTGAGATTTGGGATGCAGGACAATACAAGCATAAAGACGGCGATATAATTGAAACCTATTCGAATGGCCGTTCACGAGTGCGATTTAAAACCGTGTCTGCTAAAAAAACTCCGGCTGCCATGCATGACCTTTTTGATTTTTGGGAACGATGCCTGGAAGAAAGACGTATCCATCCGTTGATTATATTAACTGCTTTTGTATTTGATTTTCTATGCATTCATCCTTTTCGTGATGGGAATGGAAGAGTATCGCGTTTGCTCCTATTACTCGGTTGTTATCATTTTGGTTTCGAGGTTGGGCGATATATCAGTTTGGAACGTTTGATCGAAGATAATAAAGAAAGATATTACGAAACGTTGAAAGAAAGTTCACAAGGCTGGCATCAAGGAAATCACAATCCCTGGCCTCATATCAATTATCTTCTTTTTGTTCTAAAAAATGCTTATCGTGAATTTGAGGACCGGCTGGGAAGGACAGGAAGTCCAAGGGGAACTAAATCGGAATTGGTTGATAAGGCGATTCAATCGTTTCCCGGAGGATTTACGCTTACCGAATTGGAGCATGCCTGCCCGGGGGTTAGCCGGGATATGATTCGAAAAATTCTCAAAAAACATCAAAAAGCTGGGAAAATTGAATGCCTTGGGCGTGGCCCTGGCGCTGCCTGGCGGAAAAGGGGTATTACCTCTTAATGAGGGTAATAAAGAGGGTACTATCGAGTGCGCTTTGGATTGTGGAGTATTGGTTGGTGCCGGGTTTGGTTGAGTGTTATGTTTTTTTTGTCTGAATCAGGATTGGGCAGGATTATCGGGATGGGCAGGATAACTGCAGAGAGGTGGTGCTTGGGATTGGGGAGTATTGGTAGGTTGAATGGTTAAGATTTGATTGTAGATTGCGATGGTTATTGGGTTTTTATTCGCTTAAACCCACACTAGGCAACTATTTATTGGAGAGCATCATTTATTGGACTTGGTACCTCTTTAATGCATTTGCATATTTGGTTGACCTTCTCCTTTTATATCAACTGCCCCATGTTGAATTGCTAAATTATAGAATTTACTGTTAAACATGGCTGTACCATAAACATTTGCTCCGGCAATTTTTAAATAAAATTTTCCATCTTTCATGAACTTTGCATTTCCTAAGTTTGCATATCGAAGATCAGCACCTCTTAAATCTGCCCCTCGAATATCTGTTTCAATCAGTATTGTATTTTTCAAGTCGGCATTTCTTAAATTTGCATTTTTGAGACGTGCATATTCTAAATTTACTTTATACATTTTTGCTCCTTCTAAATTAATTCCATCCAAAACAGGACCTTTTAATTTTATGTGCGCAAATGAATGCCCTTTTTTGTTCAAATATTCTAAGGCCGTTTTTAATCCCCCAGATCCACCTTTGCCAGATGCTTGATATATGATCTGCCAAGCACGAAATTCACGATCTGATTGACGGTCATTAATCTCAAAGCAATAAATCAGGAATGCGAAGATTATTACAACTTTTTCAAAGATGAAAAAAACATTCTTAATTGTTTCTCTGTATTTATGCCAAAAATTTTTCAAAGATCTTATCACTTTATGTATTTTTTTACCATTATTTATCAAATACATCATTTTTAAATCATAGAAGTAAGACATGTTGAATATCCTTTTATATCATTGATAGGAAATCTTTTCTCTTAAACGATCACAATTTATATAAGCACATACATTTGCATCAATATTTTTGCCAATGTTTGATGTTGGTGTTTTCATCAATATATGGGTATGCGCGAAATTCTAGTAGTCTGGCCCAGGGATGGGGGGATTGGGGGATTAATCTTAAATATCGGCATTGTGTGGCGGGGAATTCATATGTCACAACAGGTTGACTAGGCCAGGTTGTTTCGTGAAATAGAATTTGTTCTTCGCCTTGAAACTCACCGGTCAATGATGAGGCGATCATAAAAGATGGAAACATGTCACTGGGATTTTGTTTATTAGGTAAAATTTCAATTTTATTTATTTGGACTTCGCACGGTAACCAAACTTGCCACCAGGCCATTTCGTTCAAGGCCATCCATCCATTCTCATTTGAACTCACGTCATGATCGATTGCCAATTTGGGTTCCCAGTGTCCTCTAGAATTTTCAGCCGTGGCGTATCCCAAAGCCGCTATATTGGTTTCATTGGTGAGATTATCACATTCATTACCGGTGAAGGGACTGGTTGGTGTTGGGGTGAAAGTTGGTGTTGGGGTAAAAGTTGGTGTGTGGGTAAACGTTGGTGTCGGTGTTGGTTCGACTGCCGGATATGCACGGAATTCTTGGATTACAGAAAAAGGAGATCGTGCTATAGGAATTATACGGATGAATTTGGTTAATGTAGGTGATATTTCATAAGTAACTGGAAAAGTACCCGGCCATGAATCTTCATAAAACACAATGGTCTCTTCACCTTCAAATTGCCCGGTTAAAGAAAAAGCAATGTCGAATTCTTTAAACATATCAATGGGATTTACCCAGGAGGGAAATATTTCAATCTTATAGATTTGTATTACACATGGTAATTCGACCTGCCACCATCTCATCCCTTCTCTGGTAAACCAACCATTGTAACGGGAAGAAATGTTATGATCGATTGATTCGGAAGCATATCTAACATCTTCTTCAAATTGAGCAGTAGCATATCCCAATGCTGCTATGTTTGTATCCCAATGTAAATCAGTACATTCTTCGCCAGGTAAAGGCATCGTAGGTGTTGGTGTGAATGTTGGTGTGGGTGTAAGTGTGGGTTTATAAGTAAAAGTGGGGGTAGGAGGAAAGTAAGACGGCAATGGTGAAGGAGTTAAATTTAAAGGTGTTTCCGGAGGATAGATTTCAATCTCTTGTATACCAGAAGAGGCTGAACCTTCTTCTTTGATCAGCCTTATATATTTACCCAGTAGAGTTTGAATCTTATATTCGGTTGGGAAATATTCTTCAAAATCACTTCCGAAATATTTATTACTATGCCAATTCGGTTCATAGATGACTTCAATTTCTTCTCCAATAAATTCCCCTGTTAAAGAAACGAAAATACGAAAAGTTTTGAAAAAATCATAAGTATTTTTTATTGGCGGATATAGTTTGAAGCGCTCTATTTCATAAATACGAGGTAGGGTTATATCAAGAATACCATAACATCTTGTTGTATCACCTGGAGACCAATAAAAATCTGGATTAGATATATCTCCATCCACGGCTTTGACTGCATCACCTTCTTCCCATTCTCCAAGTAGATCTTTAGTTAAAACTTTTCCAATAACTGGTTGGCCACGTGCAAGATTGGTATTGGGACCAATAGGTGGAAGGGTAGGAATTGGTGTTGAAATAGGTATTGGATTTAAATTAAGAATTAGATCAACTTTGATATTACAGGTAGCAATTTTTATTTCTCGGGTTGCTGAAATCAACCCATCAAGGCCTTCATATATAATTGTATGATCTCCTGAAGGCAGAGGTAAAGCGTATCCACCTGATGTTGATGAATGCGTTTGATACCAACCTTCTTTATTGGAAATATGGATATTACCAATTCCTTCATCAATGTCATAAAATCTATTTCCATTTCTGTCATCATAAATTGCTCCCAACAATCTTGGGAATGTATTATGAGGAACTCCAAAGTTCTGAACTGCTGCATGGATATCTCTATTTGACGGAGAGTAATAATATCCGAAACCGGCTTCTCTTATTGGAATAATATCATCTCCGATACTTAAAATTGCGCCTCTATGTCCACGACCCGGATTTCCCCCATCAACTAAAAGATTGATATGATTGAAAAGAGGTTCACCACCACAGATATTTTCTCCACTGAAACCACCTTGATAACCTACTCGTTCTAATCTTTCATGAGGATAACTCGAATCTGATCCGAAATGTCCAACTGCTAATCCAGGATTTTGTATTAAATCTTCTGCGTGCATTCGTGCGGCAAGTAACAATTTGGAATTCATGTTCATGGGTGGTTGAGCTTGATAAGATTTGAATTCTTTAAGAAATTCAGGAGGATTTTGACGATCATTAATAATACCAAAATAACCGGACCTACTGTTTATCACACGTTCGGCTTCTTTATCAGGATTTTTTCTTGCACGGTTAGCATATTCCAATAATAATTGTTCTTCACCTGTTGGATCACCATAATCATTATAATAAAAAACAGTTGGGGTCGGTGTTGGTTTAACTGCCGGATACACTTGGAATTCTAAAAGCCTTGCCCAACTATGTGGAGATTGCGAAATTAATCTGATATATTTCACTTGTACAGGATCAATTTCATAGGATTGCTGTGGAAGGTTTGGCCATTCTGTTTCTGAAACAATGATGGTTTCTTCTCCGTTGAATTCACCGGTTAATGAAGCGGCAATATCGAAAGCAGGATACATGTCAGAAGGATTCTCAGCACTTGGATAAATTGAAATTCGATAAATTGAAATTGGTCTGAGAAATTCAATCTGCCACCATCCCATTTCTGTTTCTGACATCCAACCGTTTTCTGAGGAATCGATATCACTGTCTATTGCTAACTCTGGATAATAATTTCCGCGATAACTTTCAGCGGTTGCGTATCCTGATTCTGCTATGTTTGTATACCAATGTAAATCATCGAACTCGTCTTTTGAAAAAGGACTGGTTGGTGTGGGCGTGAAAGTCGGTGTAAAGGTATAAGTTGGTGTGAGAGTAAAGGTTGGAGTTGGTGTAAAGGTTGGTGTTGGGGTTGGTTCTACTGCTGAATATACTCGAAATTCTGAAAGCCTTGCCCAATTGTGTGGAGATCGGGGAATCAATCTGAGGTATTTTACTTGAACCGGATCAAATTCGTATGATTGATGTGGAAGGTTAGGCCATTCGGTTTCTGAAACAATGATGGTTTCTTCTCCCTCGAATTCACCGGTTAAAGAAGCAGCTATATCGAAAGCTCTATACATATCAGATGGATTTATTGCATTCGGAAAGATTTCAATCAAATAAATTGGCACTTCATAAGGGAGTTCCACCTGCCACCAGGTCATGTTTCCGCCGGGGAACCAACCATTGCGGGGAGTTGTTGTGTCGCCGTCTATTGCCTGGTTTGCATTTTCGCTTTGTTCATTATGGCCTGCGGTAGCATGACCAAAAACTGCAATGTTGGTATTCCAATGCAGGTTGTCCTGATTTGGAATTGTGGATGATTTAAGTGGAGTAGGAGTCACGGTTATTGGTTGAGCATAAGGTATTTTGACGGTCATAAAAAGGGAAAGGAAAAGAAAGGAATTTGTTATTAATTTGGGAAATGAGAACATGTTTTTTTTGTGTTCACATGGTGTGTTTGTATGATCTCGTTCAATAATATCAAACTATTATACCACAAAATGTGTTGAATTTCAATGAGTTCTTATGGAATGCGGAATTATGGGTGAATTAGTAGATGGGACGAGCAGTGTGGTCATCCTAAAATTAAGGGCGAGATTATCTTTAACTAATTTTTTTAGTATATATAAACTTTGGCAATTACGTATGATAGGTTCATATCCATGGTTAGGTGGTTATCGCATAGGAGTGACTTCGGCTTCCCAGTTGGTGAGGAGGCGTTTTAGTCTGATGACGTCGTTGGGTTGTTGATCGATGAGGTTCTTTTTTTCCATTGGGTCTTTTTCGAGGTTGAATAGATATTCGGTTACCTTTTCACCATCCCTGCGGTAAATGTATTTTAATGAAACATCCCGAACGGCTTTCCATGTCCGTTCGCCCCGCCGGGCGCGCCAGAATAGTGTTCTTTCGGTTATGGGTTGTTGTTCCTCGACTTGTTTAAGAATATCGGCTCCATCAAATTCTTTATCCGGTGGAATGACAACATTGGCGGCTCTCATCATGGATAGCGATAAGTCCATGGTGATACACATATGCCCGGATTCGGTACCTGCAGGAATATGACCCGGCCAGCGCACCACGCATGGAACCCGGATACCCCCTTCAAATAAACCGCCTTTGTAACCGGAAAACGGATAATTGCGCCCTTTCCTGTTGGCGCCGTTATCACTGGCGAAAATGACCAGTGTGTTGTCTGCCAGTCCATTTTTTTCCAACGTTGCAACGATTTGGCCGATTCCATAATCCATGCGTTCGACCATTTCTATATACGTCGCGCGGGTTCCTTCGTTCCATTCATCTTGTGGAACCGGTTCGCCGGTCTTGTCATCCGGGCCTTGATAAGGGGAATGGGGTGCGGTGTAAGACACATAGAGGAAGAAGGGATCCTCCTTGCTGCGGTTGATGAAATCTACGGATTCTTCCGTAATTAAATCGGTCATGTAGCCGTCACGATGAACTTCTTTCTTGTTTTTATAGAGGACATGTAGTCCCTGCGGTTCGGTATGATGAAAGTAATCGCAGTTGCCTCCAATCACCCCAAAGAAATCGTCGAATCCATGATTGGTGGGATTGAATTTCTCTTCATACCCCAAATGCCACTTGCCGTAAAGTGCCGTGGAATATCCTTCCTTTTTAAGCAATTCGGCAATCGTGACTGCCTGGGTAGGAAGGCCTAATTCATTTTCCGCCCGCAGCCGGATAGCATCGTCATATCGTCCTACATTGCCGATACCGATCGCACATTCCAAACCACCAAACCGGTGTTGGTAGCGTCCGGTCAACAGTGCTGTACGAGTCGGTGTGCATTCCGGATGGTTGGCGTAAAAATTGGTGAATCGCACACCTTGATTAGCCAAATCGTCAATATGCTTCGTACGGATGTCACGGCAGCCATAACAACTGAGATCACCGTATCCCAGATCGTCCGCCATAATGTACACGATATTGGTTTTTCTCTTGTCAGAAGCTGCGAGGCCTGTATTTGACAATAAAGCCAAAGATGACAAACCTGCAGCCTGAGATAAAAATTCCCTTCGATTGGATGTTTGGTTCATATTTTTCCTCCTATTCTGGACAAGAAAGCCAAAACGAAAAGGTTAGACACATAGATCGAATCCTATTGTAGGGGCAAACCTGTGTGTTTGCCCTTTGCGTGATTGCTCTATCTTCAGGTATCCAGACGTTCCAGGTTTACTTTCTTGCCATTCTGGGCCATCGATTCTTCCATCGCTTCGATGATGGCAACGGGTTCAAAAATCTCTTTATAACTAAGGGGCAGCTTGCCGCTTTCGATACCATTAAAGAACAATTTCATCCCGCTTTCATAGTCCCCGCGTGCTTTGGTTGAGATGGTTTCTTTTTCACCATGTGCAACAATACGAAAACCGCTTAAACCGCCAACGACTTGAATGCTGAAAACTTTTCCGGATTCGGTGGTCACTGTTCCCGCCACATTGTTGCCTTCTTGTATGGCTGAAGCGGTGACAACATTATCCGTCAATGTGTGGGTAAGCAGTTCAATGGCGTGGATTCCATAAAATCCGAATCCGCCATATTGACTGGTGGCCGAACCGGGACCGGCGGTGCCACCGCTA
>CAZXSQ010000149.1:0-4933 GCA_964643335.1 uncultured bacterium | reverse complement strand
CGTTTCCAATATCTTTGATGTTTTCCAAGAACGTTTTTACGTCATCCCCCCATCGGGCGGTTGAAAATGAGGTGATATATGTATTGTTTTCTCTTGCGGCTGCAATCATTTTCCGGGCATCTGCTGTTTTCAGAGCAAAAGGTTTGTCGACAAAAGTGGGAATGCCGCGCTTAATGAACGGGAGCGCATGTTCGGCATGAAGATCGCCGTGACGGAAATCGACGATAGCGACATTTACCATATCCAGCATTTCGTCCGGATCGGATACAATGGTTTTGATTTGTCCTTTTTCAGCCACTTCCTTTGTACGTTCCGCCTCCTGGCCGTATACCGCAACCACTTCAGCTCCGGGAATCTTGTTAGACACGTTCATCAACCGTGAAAAAGCAATCGAATGGCTGTTATCCGTCCCCAAAATCCCCACCCGGCACTTATTCCGAGTCTCACTAGCCGAGACCAAACGGTTCATTGAACCAGCTGCAACCATTCCGGAAAAAGCAAAAACAAAATCACGCCGTCTCATTATCTATTCCTTTCATGTTTAAAATCATTTACACAAAGATATTTTTACCGAATTACATATTAATATGCTTAAAAAAGGATGAATAGGGTGCAGGGTTTATAAACTCATTCGGGGTGAAAACGCAAAGTCTAATTCAAGGAGGTTATTACGTTTGGATGTACTTAAAATCGAAGTGAAGTAAGAGAGTGTGTAATTGGCGAATTGGTTTCATAAATGAACAATGATGAGAACAAATCCCAGGCCTATACCGGTGTTGCCAGGGTACCAAATATGATATCTTTTGAACCACCGGCATTTGTTCTTTCCTGGTCTTATGAACTGGTCTTTATATTAATGATTCATAAAATTTCAGTTTAATAGCTATTTAATGCTTTAACCTATCATTCAACACCCCAAACGTTTCATCCCGGTCAATTTGATAAATCCTTACCATCTTCCCATGTTTTTTGTTGTGGATGTAATTCATGTCCCATTTCACTTCTGGGGCGTGGACGATTTCGTGGTAGACGAGAGATGGATTGACTAAGGCTGCAATGTCGCCCAGGTCGTAGAATCCTTTGGAGGGAGATTGGTACCATTCTTTGTTGTAGCGAAATTCATGCAGGAATTTTCCTAACTCGCTGTAGGGGTAGATTATCTCTTTTGACTTGTCCATCGGGCAGCGGAGGTAAGTTCCGGTGTCAAATAGGATGAGCGGCAAATCGGAGGTGAAGAGGATGCGTACGGCTTTCAGATCGTTGTAGGCGTTGAAGTTCCAGCATTTCACCGGCCATTGTGTCCGTCCGTGCCAGAATACGATGACATGGTCTTTGATTTCCGGACATTTTAAATAAGCGGATGCGATATCCGTGGCGGGTCCCAATAAGATTACATACAACGGCCTACTCGGATCACCGTTCATGGCACGATCGATGATGAAATCAACTCCTTCCGACTCCACCGGAACTTGGCTGTATTGGAATGGATTTGCGCCCCGTTTGACCGGGAATTTTCCCGGCAGACCTGCTTTTTCCATGACGGTTGTGATGGCTTCTATGGATCGAGTCACACCCTCCGGTCCACCGGCATCGCCAAAATGAGCACCGATGAAACCTTCAATCTCGAAACGATCTGTGGACAAGAGCGCCAAGGCGATGGCGTATAAATCATCGATCTCACAAGCCGCATCGGTGTCGATAATCACGCGGAGTTTTTCTTCCGGTGGTGGAAACTGGGGAATCTTTCTTTCTGCGGATTGGCCAAATGTGGGTGACAATAGTAATGCCAGTAGAGTAATCTTCATTAAATTTTTGATCATGGAATTGATCCTTTATAATGAATTTTTTGCACGGTAGACTTTAATTGTATGTGCGACTTTTATGTAGAAGAAGGTGGTTGTGTTGGAGGAAAAAATTCTGCTAGTGCTTTCGCCGGTGTGCATACAGAAATAAGGCTTACAAGTCTTGTCAAGTGCTCATTGTCCAACGTGACCAATGTATTCCCGGCCTCACTAGCCACCGCTGCATAAACGGCATCTGCTCCACGCAGTTCATACTGAGCAGCCAGTGTAAGAGCCTGTTGAGCACATATCTGATCTAACTCTCTGATTGTCACATGCGGTAGCTGGCTCAGTGTTGTGGCAAAAGTTGTTGCCGATACTTGAGATTTGCGTGTCCTGCTTATCGCTCCTGCGATTTCGACCAACGCTAAATTTGGTATAATGATAGGCAATTCTTGATTGCGTAACATTTCTAGAAATTGCCGACTTACGTGATGGCCAGGTTCTCGTTGATCAAAAGCATTGATCCACACACTCGCATCAATCGTAAACATTGTATCACCGGCGCATCGAAATCAGTGCAGAGGTCATAGTTTCTGTCACCGGTGAATCGCCCGCAGGGAGCTGATCACCAATACGAAAGAATTCTTCCCAAGCCACATTCGATTCCTGCGGGGTCATGGCAGCTGAATGTGATGATTTGGTAACTGCTTGAGCCATACGAAACGCCAGTGAGGCTAACAAATGCGCTTGCTCATGAGGTGAAAGTTGATCCACCATATGTTCAACTTGCTTAAAAGTGCATTTAGCCATGAGTTAATCCTTAATAAAGAATACTATTTATTCTATCATCCAATCCTTATTCCATCATAGTCTTCTCATTTAATACTGGCTACCAAGATGTTTGTGGAAACATCAAATAGTTATGAATATCTTTATGAATTATTCCTGAGTTTCATTCGACAACCGAATCAGTTTTTCCAAAATCCCCATGGCTTTGCCAGAATCAATGCTTTCCATGGCGAGTTCAATGCCATCCTTTAGAGAACCCGTTTTCCCTGAAATGTGTAACGCTGCGCCTGCATTTAAAACAACGGCATCGCGTTTTGGGCTTTTGTCTTCTCCGGAGAGTATTTTTTGTGTGATTAGGGCGTTTTCTTCTGCTGTTCCACCGGCGAGGTCTTCTTTTATGCAGAGTTTCAATCCAACTTCTTGCGGTGTCAGGGTTCTTTGTTGAATGGAGTCCGGCTGGACATCCATCACAATGGTGGGTCCTGTTAAAGTAATTTCATCGAAACCGTCCTCCGCGTGAACCACCCATGCCCGTTTAATGCCCAATTTTTGCAGGCTTTCCGAATACATATCCAGAAAGTCTCTGCTACTAATTCCCACCAGTTGATAGGAAGGGTTTGCCGGATTGGTCAGCGGGCCAAGAAAATTGAAGATGGTGCGGAATCCCAATTCCCCGCGTACAGGAGCTGCATACTTCATGGCGGGATGAACAATGCGGGCAAATAGAATGCCCAGGCCCACATCATCCATGCATTTGGCAATCATTTTTGGTTGAAGATTGATATTGACACCGAGTTTTTCAAGTAAATCGATGCTTCCGCACTTGCTGGTGGCTGACCGGTTCCCATGTTTGGCCACCACAGCACCAGCACCGGCGCTTACGAATGCCGCCATGGTGGAAATATTGATGGAACCGCTTTGATCGCCGCCGGTGCCGCATGTATCGATGATCTCCTGACAAGCCGTTGGTATATTTTCGGCGTGGGAGCGCATCGCTTCGGCTGCGCCGACGATTTCATCAACTATTTCACCTTTACAGTGTAATGCTGTCAGAACGGCGCTGATTTGAATGGGTGTCAAGTCTCCATTCATGACAGCCGAAATGACCTCACCGGCTGCTTCTTTTGTCAAATGCTTACCTGTTAACAATTGATTGAAAATGTTTGATAAGTTCACCACGAATCAATACCTCCCCCATGGACATATTTAAATATATCACCCACGGCGCTTCAAATGCATGAGCAGGCGTCCAAAACTATGGATGAGGAATCCGATAAAAAATAATGACAGCGCCAAGAACATCCGTGAATTGAGCAGCATCAATATAAATCCGATACAGGCAATGGATGCGCCGACTACCTGGATACCTGCACGATGATACATGACGATCAACATGCCCGCCAACCAAAGAAAAGCACAATAAAACACATTGGCGATCCCAACCCCTTCCGCCAGGGTAATCGGATGAAGAATCATAATGTTAAAGACCTCGCATTTATTTACTTATTCGAGATAATAAAACGACGAAAACAGGTTGTCTATATACTCGAATGGTTTTATCTTTTGTTTATGAAATAAGATACAAGTAAATTTCAATTTCCAAAGGTGTTTCTGTTTGCACTTATATATAAGGATATCAAGTGTCTCCCGCTCTGACCAACGATTATTATATGCGTCTGGCGATCAATCAGGCGAAGATCGCCATGGCATTTGGCGATGCCCCCGCCGGTGCAATTGTGGTCCGAAACAGCGAAATTATCGGCCGCGGCAGAAATCAGCGGGAAGAAAAGAATGATCCCACTGCTCATGCCGAAATATTGGCTATCAGAGATGCCTCCGCCCAAACCGGATCGTGGAGACTGGAACATTCCACCCTTTATTGTACCCTTGAACCATGTATTATGTGTGCTGGAGCGATAGTTCAGGCTAGAATTGAACATCTATATTATGGTGTTTCCGATCCCAAAGCAGGCGGTGTGGAGAGTTTATATCAACTCCTGGAAGATAACCGATTGAATCATCAGGTTTATATTCATCCAGGATTACGCTGGGAAGAATGCGCAGAGTTATTGAAAGATTTTTTTCACCGGCTACGATAATAGATGTCAAAATAAATGAGGAGGGGTGGCCGAGTCCGGCTGAAGGCGACCGCCTCGAAAGCGGTTATACGGGGAACCGTATCGAGGGTTCGAATCCCTCCCCCTCCGATTTTCAAATCAAGAGTTTGCTTGTCTAAGGAATTGTATTTGCTCGATCTTGCACTATAATCCTTTACTGGTATATTCCTTGACATACCTATACAAACTAACTAATATTTTTCGGTTATAATCAAGAACATTTTCCCAGGCCCACGTAGCTCA
>CAZXSQ010000148.1:6835-13221 GCA_964643335.1 uncultured bacterium | reverse complement strand
AATGATCACGGTATTCGGGAATTCTTGCCCAGTTGAAACCGGGCTGACGTTCAGTTTCAATAATTGGATTCCCGCCAATGAAGACCATGCCTAATTTGTCATCGACACACCACCACGAGGAATTTTGTTCCAATGAATGACCCAATGTCTGATTACCTTGCGCACTATAAAAATTCCTTGTGTTAGTAACTCCTTCACGGACATAAAAATAAACAGGAAGTCCGGTCCAATTCAACGTGCAATCATCAATCGCGCGGATCGTTTTGAATAGAATACATGGCGCTTCATTTAATGAGAAAAAGGCTGTGTACCGTTCCACCCCGCGATCCAGCACTACGCCAGCGGAGTGAAATCCGGAATCATCGCGTGAAAAAGTATACCGGGTTTCGGGTATATTCTTCGACTGATTCTCTTGAGTGGTGATATTATAGTCACCGATCAACGACCGGGGATGAAGATAGATCAATGGTTCGATATCGTGCCGCCCCACTTCGTCCGGCACAATAAAACCACACAAACCTTTTGGAGGATTGGTATGGGATGAGATAGAACCCCAGGCATACGATGCCCATCGATCGGTTGTGCGATGAATCAGGTTTTGATGCCAGTGCATATGATAGGTGCCATCGAGTTTTCTAAAACTCTCTTCAAGTGATAAGGATTCCTGCCGGGGGCCTTGAAATTTATGCAGAAGCAGAGCGGTCGCAGCTTTTGCCCATGAATTCCGATGGTAATCATATTGCTTGACCGCCCGGCTTTGATTTGCGAGCAACTTTGCGGCCTGTTCTTCAAAAGCAGCGGCGATAGGGTCTTTTTTGATAACCGCTCCATAGCAATACGCCAACAATCCAGCGCCATAATAGGCATCATATTCCATGCCATGAACCGAGGCAGGTTCTCCCGGTGGCAGGCAGATGATTTTTAACCATTCCAACACTCCATCGAAGCCGTTTCCTTCATACGTAAATGTTTCCGGTACTTTCTCATTCATCAAGGCACTGAGAATTTCAACATAGGAACGGCCTTCGAACAGCATGTCACCGCCATACCAGACGTTGCACCAACCGTGGTGGTCGCTGGAATAATCCTGGTAAAGATTCCAGCCTTCGGCCCAGTCATGGATGGGTTTGCCTTCGGCTACGGTATCACAGGTAAAATCTTGGAGTGTTGAAACCATATCGATCCCGTTTCCAGCGATTACATTCATATATACCTCATGATCTTCACGCTGCGGAAACAAGTAGGCCGCACCCACTGTACTGGAAAGGTCCTGCTTGACTTGATCGTGATTACCCCCCTGTCCTACATACCAACTCTGTACTATGCGTTCTTTCGGAGCACCACCGATCATAACCGCTTCGACCAGTTTTTTGGTTTCATCATCGAGTTCGTCCCACACATTGGCAGCCGCCAGGGTTAGCCAGCCCACTTCGTCAGCGCGCCAGGAAAATTGCCGCTTCCAATAAGGTCCATCGGCAAAGTCAGAGCGGGTGCGGGGTAGATAGAAATATGGGTTTTCGACATAAGAGCTGGTCAGACAACACCATCGCAACGATTTGATAATACGATTTAAAAGCACCTCACGTGAAAGGCCTTGTTTCCCAAATTTTTCTTTATCCGACTCACTCAACAGCACCGAATAACAAAACTGCACCATTCCATTTCCGGAAATAGTGATGATGGTAGCGTAAGGTTCATCGCGCCAATTGCCATATTTGCGGAAGTCATAAAAACCACTGTTGGGGATTCGATCCGAATCATCCACCCATAATGGCTCAAACCAGTCTACTGATTCTTCAACTATTTCAAGATATAATCCACAAAGTTCATCTTCTGTCATTGGATAACTGACAGATAAAAAGCAGCTGAACAAGAATAAGCAAAGCGTCAAATTGAGCAACACTTTTTTTATCAACATTTTTCTTCCCCTTTTCGCACTTTGAGTTGGCTTCAATGTATCATTTTTGAAGAACAAAGAAAATGGCTAAAATAATAGAAATGTGCAATGACCAAAATTAAAGGCAATTTAACATGAATAAACAGTTTTCACCTTTTGAAGAAATCAAGCAAAAACCTTTTGAGCGGACTCATTCATTCATTGAAAGGTTAATGGATATAACCGGCCTGAACCGTTTCTTTCTGCGTGAAGGAAAAAGGCCTTTTATCCTGACAGATGATAAAATTATTGTCTCACCAATCCACGGGGCGGTATCCGAAGTCCAAACCTTGAGTTCTTCGAATTCAATTCGGGGAAAAACGCATTATGGGATAACCGAGTGGTACACTTTTGAGCAACTTGTTCATGAAGAAGATGATAAGGAAATCTACCAAGACGGACTTTGTTTCAATCTCTACCTGGCACCGTGGAACCTGCATTACGTTCTATTCCCAACGCACTTGACCATCAAAAAAATGACTTATCATCCCGCTTTCTGCCGCCCGATTATGTTTATGAAATCCGGAGAGATTCAAAACGAACGTGTCAATATCCGGGCAGAAACAGAGAATGGGACACCCATAATTTTTATCTTAATCGGATCGTTTATGGTCAGCGGGATTGAATGTGTTGTGAAAACAGGAGAATCTTATCGAAAAGGTGATCTGCTAGGTGGATTCAAACTTGGATCGACAGTCATGCTGCTTTTCCCGAAAGGTACTGTCGATCCACAGGTAAAACCGAACCAAAAACTTATCTTTGGTGAACCACTGGCAAAATTTATTGAATAAATTTAAATAACCGGTAAGCCGCTGGCGCGAAGAACGGTTTCTTGAACGTTCAAGTTATGCTGCGGAGAGAAATCCGGTTCTTTTTCATTTCTTATAATTTTGGCCAGATCGATAAAATCGCCATGGTAGCGGCCTTCCATCGGTTCTAATTCCACTTCCTGATAACCTTTTTCATATTCACCTTTCGGTTTTGTTAAAGCCAGCAATAGTTTTGGCGGCTCAAGCGGACGTATTTCCACAGTCCCTTCAGTCCCGCAAACCACAAACTGCCGGCGCTTTACACCGAAAGGTTCGACTAAAGTACTGCGGATGGAGGTGGTAGCCACTGAATACTCACATACTGCTAGTTGGTTATCTGTCAGATTATCTTGAGGATTGGTTCTGCGCATATACGGGGTTACCTTGATAGGTTTACCTAAGACATAAACCATTGAATCGATAAGATGGCAACCCAACTCAAACATCGAGCCACCTTCGTATTTGGCCAGTTCACGCCGTCTATCGGCGTCAATTTTTTTGCTGATTACTCCGTGAAGTTCAAATATATCCCCAAGCCAGCCTTCTCGCACAGCCTTGTAACACAATTGGAATGCGGGATTGTAGCGGAACATATAACCCATTTGCACTTCCAGGTTTTTTCTGTATGCCATATCCAGAAGTTTCCTGAATGTGCTCAGGGTTTCACCTGCCGGTTTATCCAGATGAACATGCACGCCTGCTTCGATGCAACGCAAAGCGGTTGGAACTAAATCGGTTACAGCGGTTTCCACCGCGACTGCATCGAGGTCTTCCATATTCAACAATTGGGCCTCCGTCATCCAGGGAATGTCTTGATAGACTTGTTGTTTTCGTGCAATCGCTTCTTGTCTGTCATCGTTTTCAACAATTCCCACCACCTCATAAAGATCGTCGAGTTTGCGCAAAGTCCGCATTTTCCCTGCTGCATGGGCATGGGAGGTTCCAATTTGCCCGATCTTGATTTTCTTTTTTGCCTGTGTCCCGGCATTCTTGGAAGCCGCCAACAGAAAAGTACTTCCACCTAAGATTTTATTGAACTTCCTCCGGTTCATTTCTTTTAACATACCATTCTCCTTTTGATAACTTTATGATCATCCTTAACAGATTTACACTAAACACACTATAGTATTAAAGGGTATAGATTATTTTTGAAATTATAATGGTGGTTCTAATACTGAAGGAGAGACATTATGTCAATTACAAGACGAACTTTTCTAAAGGGAGTTGCAGCAGGAACTGCAAGCTTGTCCATGTTTCATCCGGCATATTCCTCAGAAACGGCACAGCGCCCGAATATTCTTTTTTTACTCGTTGACGACCAGCGCAATGACACATTAGGCTGCGCAGGACACCCCATTCTCAAAACACCGGTAATCGATAAGCTGGCTTACGAAGGTGTGCGATTCCGCAATGCTTTTGTCACGACTTCCATTTGTGCAGCCAGCCGCGCGTCGATTTTCACAGGTCTGCATGAACGCACTCATGGTTTCACGTTCGGAACACCACCTATTCCGGAAAAGTATACAGACACGAGTTATCCTGCCTTGCTGCGGGATTCTGGATACCGGACAGGTTTCATCGGCAAGTTCGGTGTTAGTGTCATTAAGGGGACACGGCCTGAAATGTTTGACTTTTTCAAACCGCTTCATCGCAATCCTTACTTCCATAAACAAGAAGACGGCAGCCTTCGACACGAAACGGCATTGGCGGGAGATCACGCTATTGAGTTTTTGCGAAACAATCCTGACGGAAAACCCTTCTGTCTTTCTGTCAGTTTCAATGCCGTTCATGCGGAAGACAGTGATAAAAAAGATCACTATCCATGGCCAAAAGCAGTTGACGGTATGTACGAAGACGTGGAAATTCCACCACCACGCTTAGACGATCCTGAAATTTTTGAATCCCAGCCGGAATTTTTGAAGGAGTCACTCAATCGTCAACGCTATTTCTGGCGTTGGGATACACCCGAAAAGTATCAAAAAAACATGCGGGCTTATTTCCGCATGATCAGCGG
Organism: uncultured bacterium; assembly: GCA_964643335.1. Lineage (GTDB taxonomy): Bacteria > Hinthialibacterota > Hinthialibacteria > Hinthialibacterales > Hinthialibacteraceae > CAZXSQ01. The sequence continues at coordinate 8,462 of CAZXSQ010000148.1, read as the reverse complement.
TGTGGATCACACGATCGGCCGCATTCGGGAAGAATTGAAGAAACTCGATCTCGACAAAAACACAGTTATCATTTACACCGCCGATAACGGGTATTACATGGGAGATCGCGGATTTGCCGGGAAATGGTCACATTACGAGGAATCCCTGCGCGTTCCACTGATCGTTTACGATCCGCGGCTTCCACAATCCAAACGTGGAAAACTGCAGGATCCGATGGCATTGAATATCGATTTGACTTCGGCCATGCTAGAACTCGCCAGCGTTGATGTTCCTGAACATTATCAAGGCCGCAGCCTGGTTCCTCTTGTCCAGGGTAAGACGAAAGATCAATGGCGGGATGATTTCTTCTGCGAACATTTGATGGAACATGAAGCCATCCCAAAATGGGAAGGAGTTCGCGGGAAACGTTACGTCTACGCCCGCTATTTTGAGCAGGAACCGGTGTATGAATTCCTGCACGATTTAAAAAAAGATCCGGATCAACTCAAAAATTTTGTCTCGGATCCGGAATACAAAACTATTCTTGAAGACATGCGTAAACGGTGCAATGAATTGAGAAACCGATATGAAAAAGCGAAATAATACATTCATGTTCTGAGAAATAGAATACGCGTCAAATTCCTACAGTTAATGCGGAGATATTCAGTATAATGAGTCAATGCCGTTCAGGAACTTACATTTCTTTATGTTTGCTTATCCCATTTTTATTTTCAACACATATCTCCAATGCTTTAGAAGAGAACAAACAAACCTCATTGATTCAATATCGCATCCACACATTGGAACAAGCCATTTTGGACTTAAAAGAAACCTATCCGGAACGTTATCCGAATGCTTCAAATTACCTGGAACAACTTAAACGGCTTAAAACAGCATCTAATAAGAAAACAGATGAATGGCGGGCTTCATTTCATGCATTGAAAAAAGAAGCATTGAAAGCCAATCCTCTTCTCAATTTTGACCAGTTGCTAATAGTGAAAAGAAAGGTGGATAAATTAACTGATTACAAATCACTCGGTTTTCCCACTAATCACGAATGTAATTCATCACTAAAACGAACCGGATATGAAAATGAAATTGCCATACTTTCACTGATGAATCCAGATGCCGGTTTGCATACTTTGTACGCTCCTGAAAATGGAGGGTATGTGGGAGAAGTGGATCTCCATTGGGATGCAGGGCGTCTCTTATTCACTCGTTCAGATACGAAGAATTGGAAAGTATGGGAAATTGGAATCGATGGCGGTCAGTTACGGCAAGTCTCGAATACCCCCAATGATGCCGATTGCTTTGATGCCTGCTACACACCCGATGACCGCATCGTGTTCGGAAGCACCGCTTCGTTCCAATCGGTTCCATGCTGGCATGGAGAAAGGCGGGTTACCAACTTATACAGCATGAATGCCGATGGAAGTGATATGCGGCAGTTGTGTTTTGACCAGGACCACAATTTTCATCCAACCGTTACTCCTACTGGTCAAATCCTTTTCCATCGCTGGGACTATACCGGGATCAATCATATTTTTATGCGGCAGCTCATGCTGATGAATCCGGATGGCACCGGCCAGCGGGCTATCTACGGCAGCAATTCCTGGTTCCCCAATTCGCTGTACTTTCCACGCATGG
>CAZXSQ010000148.1:0-6825 GCA_964643335.1 uncultured bacterium | reverse complement strand
CATCAGCATCCTTTCAGGTTACCATGGTGTACACCGGATGGGGCAGTTGGTCCTGCTGGATATACAAAAAGGTTGGCATGATGCGAACGGTATCGCCAGGCGCATTTCAGGAAAAGGCACACCCATTCAACTCAAGATTCGTGATGAATTGGTTGACGATGATTGGCCTAAATTTCTTACACCCTATCCATTAAGCGAAAAGTACTTTTTGGTTTCCTGCTGGCCTGCTCCAAATGAGCCGTGGGGAATCTATCTTGCCGATGTTTTTGATAACCTCCAATTGATTTATCAAGAACCGGGTTATGCACTCTTGGAACCAATTCCTATACAAAAACGCAAAAAGCCCCCTGTTATTCCTGATCGCACTCATCCTCAATCCATTGAGGGGACGGTGTATCTGCACGATATTTACGCTGGCCCAGGCTTGAAAGGAGTGCCACAGGGAACCATAAAGAAACTCCGTGTCTTAGCGTACCATTTTGGCTACCGTAAACTGGCCGGTCCGGATAAGATCGGGTATGGCGGCCCTTGGGAAGTCATGCAAATTATTGGAACTGTGCCTTTAGAAAAAGACGGATCTACTCTGTTCAATGCCCCGGCCAATACGCCTTTGGCTGTACAAGCCTTGGATGAAGAAGGCAAGGCAGTTCAATTAATGCGCAGCTGGTTCACAATAATGCCGGGTGAGTTTTTCTCTTGTGTAGGTTGCCATGAAAATCCTTCCGAAGTTCCAAGTGCTGTAGGTAAGATTGCCAGTTTGAAAAAACCGAAAGAAATCACGCCATGGTACGGACCTCCACGTGGCTTCGATTTTGCGCGTGAAGTGCAGCCGGTACTCGATCAGTATTGTGTTGAATGCCATGATGGAAGTAACAATACACTCATTAATTTACGTTCAGAAGAGCATCACCCAAATTACAAAGGTCAAAAACTCAGTAGATTGGGTGTGCAGCGTCTTCACAAGCAAATGCTTAAAGATACGCAGGGCTATGTAAAATATACTCCCGCCTATGAAGCCCTGTTACCCTACATTCGCCGCGTGAGTATTGAAGACGATGTGAGTTTGCTTGTCCCCGGTGAATATCACGCCGATACCAGCGAACTCATTCAAATGCTGCAAAAAGGACATCAAGAAATTGAACTGGATGTTGAATCATGGAATCGGCTGATCACCTGGATTGATTTGAATGCGCCTTGCCATGGAACCTGGGGCGAAGTGTATCCTATCCCTGATCGAGCACATCAACGGCGAATGGAGAATTTTCAACGATACGGTGGTCCTGCAATTGATCCGGAAAACATTCCACAGGGTGCATGTGAAATTGAGAATTCCAAAACACGAAAATCTCTTGCACACCCCGAACTTGTGAATTTACCTGATTGGCCTCTCGATACAAACAAAACAATACAAAAGCAGCGGGCAGATGGTGCATGGCGTAAAACCATTGAATTAGGGAAGGGCATCACATTGAAACTGGTTCGTATCCCCGCCGGTCAATTTGTCATGGGAGATCCAAATGGTGAGCCTGATGAATACCCTCTGCAAAAAGTAACCATCGATAAACCCTTTTGGATTAGCCAATGCGAAATCACCAACGAACAGTTTCAACTATTCAGTCCCAAACACGACTGCCGTTATTACACCAAGCGTCATGCACGGCAAGATGACCAAGGTTTGGCACTCAATCAACCCGATCAACCCGCCGTTCGTGTATCCTGGAAGCAGGCGAAAGCGTTTTGCCAGTGGCTGTCGGAGCAAACCGGAATGTCATTTGATCTCCCCAGTGAAGCGCAATGGGAATACACCTGCCGGGCTGGATCGGATAGTACGCTTTCTTATGGTTCATGCCAGGATGATTTTTCACTATGGGCTAATTGCGCCGATGTGTCTTTCAGTAAAGGTTTGTTGAAAGACGGCAAGCAAATTACCGGCGGCCTTGAACATCAATTATTGGAAGGTGCAGCCCTTTCCAATACCCGCTTTAACGATCATGCAGTAGTAACTACCAAAGCAGGCAGTTACAAACCCAATGCGTGGGGATTATATGACATGCACGGCAACGCGGCTGAATGGACACGGGATGTTTACAGATTTTATTCCAATGACAACCAGGCCAAGGCATCAGAAGAAAAAGTAGTTCGGGGAGGCTCGTTTTTCGACCGTCCTGAACGCTGCCGCTCTGCCTTCCGTTTGCATTATCCGGAATGGCAGCGTGTTTTTAATGTGGGCTTTCGGGTGGTTTGTGAAAGTGGACTGTAACAATGAGTAACGCCGGCATCCTGCCGGCTTTTTTCATGTGGTTGTTATTGTTTCAAAAGATTCTAAAATATTTAGTAAAAAATAAGAGGTTATTATTTTGACTGTTGAAACACGTTATGAGCACATCGTTTTAGACAAAAAGAGAGTGCCAATCATTGCCGGGACTTCCATGAAAGTCATCGAACTTATTTTGGATCACAAAGCCTATGGTTGGAGTCCGGAAGAGTTGCAGTTTCAACATCCATTTTTGACAATGGGGCAAATTCACTCGGCACTGGCATATTATTGGGACCACCAGAACGAACTGGATTCGGATATTGAACAGCGGCTCAAAATGGCTGATGAAATCCGTCAAACAATTAAACCATCATCCCTTGAAGCCAGATTGAAAAATGAAGGTTTGATTTGATGGCGATATCCTACTATATGGATCACAATATCCCGCGTGCAATTACGTCAGGTTTGCGTTTACGTGGTATAGATGTACTGACCGCTTATGAGAATCATTCAAATGAATTGGATGATACGAGTTTATTAGATCGCGCTAGTATTTTGAAAAGAGTATTGTTCACTCTAGATAATGATTTTTTAGTTGAGGCCGTGAAAAGGCAAAGAAGTGAAATCCATTTTGCCGGTATTATCTATGCACATCAACTTCGTATTTCAATAAGACAATGTATGGATTTGGAAATAATTGCCAAAGCTGGTGAATTGAATGAAATGTTGAATACAGTAATATTTTTGCCGCTCTAAACATAAGCGATAAGTTTGGTGGCAGCAGTAAATATAACTAATCAGATTTGTTATTCCGAAACCAATTTTTTATCCAGTTTTGAGGGTGTTTGTTTGAGCAAAACTTCGGCAAAAACTCTTTATTCCCGGATAGCAATCACTTCACGGTGATCATTCCAAAGCAAACTCATCTACTTTGTCATAGATTTCGCTGAGCGCTAATGTACAGCCGATTGATGTGAGCTGAATGATATCTTCAATCCGGTTGGTTTCTGAAAGTAACCAGCTGTGATCCGATTGGCGGAGGTATTGTTCTACGTGGTATTTATCTTGTGCAATCAATATGTATTCTTGAAATGATTCTATTTTTCTGTATTGTTCAAATTTCTCTCCACGATCGTAATCTTTTGTCGATTTCGAAAGAACCTCAACAATTAACAATGGATTCGTAAGTGTATCGTTCATTTCATCGAAAAAAACGGGTTTACCACAAACCACGACAACATCCGGATACGTAAACAAACCTGTAGGATTTATACAAACTCTTAAATCAGATGAATAAACGGTACAAGGCCGCTTTTTAAGTTGCGAACGAAGCTCGGAAACGATATTGGTTACGATGAGCACATGACGCGGGCTTGCACCCGCAAGGGCAAATATCTCACCATTATAGTATTCACTTTTATAGTCAGCCTTACGTTCCAACTCCAAATATTCTTCTGGAGTGACAGTAGTTTTGGGAAGTAAAGACATAAATATATCTCCTATCTTCTTGTTTTCCTATTAGTCATCGATTTTCTCGATGACTCCGTAATTTAACGATGATTTTTAATCCTTGCAAGGATGTTAATTACTTTATTCATTAAATATATTATATCCTGACAATCCTTTGCAATAGTTTGGCAAATTATTTAATTTGTTTTCAACCAACTCCTGTTTTACATTAAATTGTATAGAGATTAACCATAATACATGGAGCGGCAACATGCGTAAATTATTTAAAAAACAATCCCCCAAAGCGGGATTGCCCCCCGGAAGTTTACTCTATGTGGGTGACAAGAAAATTGAAGAAGTCAAAATTACGCTGGTTCAATATAACGAGGACAAGATTGAAAAGGAAATTGTCACCAATTTGAAGGATTGTTCCTTTGACGAGGATATGCATGGAGTCAAGTGGCTGAATATCGATGGGTTGCACCGCACCGATCTAATCGATGAAATCGGCAAACACTTCGATATTCATTTTCTGGTTCTGGAAGACATCCTCAACACCAATCAGCGCCCTAAAATGGAGGATTATGAAGATTATATTTTTATTACGCTGAAAATGCTTTTCTTCAATGATGTGAGTAAAGATATCACGAAGGAACAAGTCAGCATCATTATGGGAAAGAATTATGTCATATCATTCCAAGAAAAGGAATACAATGTCTTTTCACCGGTCATAGAACGCTTGAAAAAAAGCAAAGGTCCCTTTCGCTGCGCCGGACCTGACTATTTGGCTTATGTTCTGCTGGACAGCATCATCGACAACTATTTTATCACACTGGAAAAAGTCGGGGACCAATTGGAAAATCTCGAACAGGAATTGATTTCAGAGCCTACTCAGCATACGTTGGAAAAAATTTACCGTTACAAAAATGAAATTCTGTTTTTGAGCCGTTCGATTCGTCCTTTGCGTGAATTGATTATTTTTTTGCAAAAAAGTGTTTCTCCTCTGATCGATGAAGAGACGGACGTGTATCTGAAGGATCTATATGATCATGCCATTCGTGTAATCGATATTGTTGAGTCCTATCGGGATATGTTGACCGGCATGATGGATATTTATATTTCAAGAGTCAGTTTGAAATTGAATGAAATTATGAAAGTACTGACCATATTCGCCTCTATTTTTATCCCGTTGACTTTCATTGTGGGCATTTACGGAATGAATTTCACCTATATGCCTGAGTTGGAATGGAAATGGAGCTATCCGGTGTTGTGGATCATGATGCTGAGCCTCTTCTTTTTCATGTTGTATTATTTCAAGAAGAAGAAGTGGTTATGATCCAAGGAGAAAAAGTGTCATGAGCAAGTGCGCCGTAGTAGGCGGCGGTGTGATCGGCCTGATGACTGCCCGTGAACTTCAGCGAGAAGGATTGGATGTCACCGTTATCGATAAAAGTGAAATTGGCAGGGAATCCTCATGGGCGGGCGGCGGAATATTCTCTCCTTTATACTCCTGGCGGCAAAAGAAAGCGGTTGAAAAATTGGCCCGATGGAGCCAACAACACTATCCCGAATTGATTGATGAGATCAAAGCAGAAAGCGGCATCGATCCGGAATGGATACGCAGCGGTTTTTTGGTTTTGGATATATGGGATAAAGAAGAAGTGCGGCAATGGTCTCGCCAAACCGGCCTTCAGGTAGAGATTTTAACCAAAGAACAAATAATGCGTGATGAACCTTTATTAAACATGATCACTGAATCGGCTTTGTTTTTAACGGATGTCGCACAGGTTCGGCCTCCCCGCCTCATGCAGGCGTTAAAAAAGAGTTTAATAAGAAATAATGTGACGCTGTATGAAAACACAGAAGTCTCCGGTTTTAGGATGAAGAATAACCTTGTATCAGCTATAGAAACAACGGGAGGGCGAATCAACGCTGATATAGTGATTATTGCAGCCGGTGCATGGAGTGGTTTGCTTTTTAAAATCTTTCAAAAAAGCATCCCCGTAAAACCGATTCGTGGTCAAATGATTTTATTTCGCACTGCCGTGGGATTATTGAATCGAATAATCCTTTACCGGAATCATTACCTTATTCCAAGAAAAGAGGGTAGAATTCTGGCTGGAAGTACTGTGGAAGATGTTGGTTTCGATAAAAGCACCACAGATGAGGGATTGACTGAGTTGAAACGAGCAGTCTATGAACTATTGCCCGAATTAAAGGAGACGGAGATTGAAATAAGTTGGGCAGGACTGCGGCCAGGTTCACAAGAAGGTGTGCCTTATATCTGCTCTCATTCCGAAATCGGAAACCTTTTCATCAATGCTGGGCATTTTCGAAATGGAATAACACTCGCCCCTGCTTCTGCGCGTTTATTAAGCAATATCATACTTGAACAAACGCCAATAGTTGAACCTTCCTTCTATACTTGTTGAGCGCTTTATCCTTTCTACCCTATTGTAATTTTATTTCGATTTATCGATCACCAATAAGAAACTTACTTAATCAAGAAAAAATTTTTTATTTGATAAAATTATAGTGATTCTATTGCTAATTCGATCTTTATTTTTAATTTCTTATCGTATATAATACTCTTAATAATAAGAGTTTAGGCTTCATTAAATAATAATTTATTTAATATAATAACAGTGTAAATTTATTGAACAAAAGTTCACTATTTGGTGCTTGAATGTAATAACAAGAATTAACTTTTTGTGCAAAAAAAACTTGATCTCTTTCCAATAGGGTGCTAAGATTCTTCCAGATATGTGGGGAAATATCCCAATGTAGACCGACTATTCCAGATTAGTGGTATTATTGGTGACTGATGGACAATATGGAAGAGAGCACCGGTACTATTGGAAATTCCGCCGGCGGTGTTTCGGTATTCTCTCCCTCTGTCAAAAAACTGATCGGTACGTATGAAAGGAACCTTGATTCGAAATCCCGAATCGGGTTGCCCATCCAATTTCGGGAGAAATTGGAAAATAAACCACTAATCATGGTTCGTTGGCTAAAACGCGCGTTAGCTATTTTTCCTGAAGATAACTGGTTGCCTTTTGCTGAAGCGATAAGTCAGCTGGATTTATATACGGATATTGGTCTTACCGTAAGACATCAGA
>CAZXSQ010000147.1:0-13241 GCA_964643335.1 uncultured bacterium | reverse complement strand
AAGTTTCTCCGGGTGTTGGTGTTGGCGTTGAAGTAGAAGTCTCTCCGGGTGTTGGTGTTGGCGTTGAAGTCTCTCCGGGCGTCGGAGTGGGTACAGGCGTATTTGTCGGTGCCGTTCCTATGGACTGTACAACGATGTTATCAAATCTTGCTTCCGCACTATAAGAGCCAACCCCTATATAGCCTGATGAGAGAGAACTGTCCGTATCGCTCAATTCAAGATTGAAATTCCCCTTCTCAGAGACCGGACTGATGATATTCCGGTGTTGGTGGAACATTTTTTGGGGGAATTGGTTAAAACGGGAACAACTCATTTATCGACAGATGCAATAGAGGAATTGAAAACTATTAATATGGGTGTAACCCGCGTTCCTCGCTAGGCTGCTTGCTTCCACGCCTCTTGTATTATTTCCCTGTAAGGGTATAGCTTTTGCACATTTTGCTGGATGCGGTGTTCTTGGAACGCTTCCCAATCGTCATTGAGTAAGACGGATCTTAAATTCAACATGGATTGTGCTCCTTCAGTTCGCCAGCGCATTCCAGTGCCTTCCATGCGGTCTTTCACTAAATGCCGGCACGCACCTTCGACCACACCGCTTCCAATAGGATACCCAAATTCCAAATAGTAATCATACCGCATATACTCCCGATTGTTTTGCAAATATGTGATCACCGCTTCTAACTGTTTCTTTTTCGCTCCACGCAACTGTTGGTTGTTTCCCATCTGTTTCAAACCACCTAGCACCCGCCCCACTTGGCCTTCCAATATCCGTTGTAAGCGCGTTTTTACGAAATCTTCCGCGCCGTCACTGCCTTCCGCATGGAAGCAATAGGCGGCATCCCATAGCCTTTCCATAACATGGTAGATATCCAGAATACCGATCGTGTCCCATCCATACTCCTTGGCCTTGTTCCACAACGCCCGATCTCCATCCATAACACAGACCACCGCCCTTTTGCCATCAGCATTGCGAGTTTTGGCTTCGTCCTCAAACCACTGAAAAATTTGGGCTTTCCCATTGATCTCTACACCATGGATGTCTCTCGTCAGTTCGGCCCGCAGTCGTTTATGACACGGAGCCGGACGCTTTTTAGTCTGCTCCTCACGAAATATTTCGTCCACCACGTCCTCCGCTTGACGGGGAAACGGATCGATGGTGTATGCCGCTCCCACACACGCCTGGCGCTTCTTGTTTGATTTCTCTCCACGCTTCCGTCTGCCTGATTCGGCTGCTTTGTCACGACGCATAGGAACCCCTTTCCCATCCGCTGTGAATACCAGAATCGAGCCTTCTTCTTCCGGATTCGGCATGGGTTGCTCATCACGAAATGTCTCCACGTCTTGGGCCATGGCCCCGCTCATATATTCCAGACTCCGAACGGTTTGCCCCAGTCCTAATATCCGAGCCAACGTTGTACTGGCTTCCTTGTAAGCATTTTTCGCGCACAACTCTTGCGCCCAGTCCTGCAACAAAAACGAGAAATCACCCTCCGGCAAATTCAGACGCGCATCCAACGGCACTCGCTCATGTTTCTGGCCTTCCCGAGTGCCATATACCGTGCGGACAATCTGAATCTCACCAAAGACTGAAACATACCGCTTCACGTACTTCTTATCCAACCGGCGATAGGTTTTGCCTTCCGATTCAAAAGTTGGACCGAGGTCTCCTGTCCCTTGTTGCTCAATGCTTTCTTGCAGCAAAGTCTGCCCGAGATCCAGCAGTCCTTGCCAAATGTCTTTCTCAACTCGGTCGATAGTTTCTCCATTTTGCGATGCGGCTTTGATTGAATCCAATAACTGACTAAACTGACCTTCCGCCTTGAAAAATGCTCGTTCTTGATCCATCATCAACCTTAGGCCTCCTTTTTAAAGGGATAAACACTGTTTTGTGATAACAATGTTTTACCTTAGGAGGCCATCTTTGACAAGAGAAAATTACACTCACTATAATATAAAAATACTAATATTATAGTGAGCTTTGCGGGTTACACCCTATTAATATTAATTTATGAAAAACGTTCGTATCATAAACATCTTGCCGATCGCCCCGTCGATATTCTTGATTATGTCAAACATATACCCATTGAAGGTCATATTCTTTGTCCCCCCATTTGGGGTGGAGAAATTGCCTACCATGTTTATCCAAAAAGACTAGTGTCCTGCGATGTACGATGGGATTTATATACAAAAGAAGAGATTTTCATGTGCGAAACTATATACAATGAGCAAGCCAGTTTGAATACTCTTCTTGATCAAGGAGATTATGCAATTGTACTGGTTCCTACAAAGGAATCGTATCCCGTCCTGCTGGATAATCATGAAAATTGGTACAAAACCAGAGAAACTGGAAATACTACTGTATATCTCAATAAAAAAAAGGGAGAGGCATTTCAAAACAATTCATTGATGGAAACATATGATTCAAAAACCTATTTGAATCTGATTTCAAATCCAAAATTATTAAATAATTATTATTTACTTTTCAACGAAAGGCAGAAATTCCTGTTAACACAAGTGAACAATGCATTCGAAACAAATTTTAATGCAATAAATCATAATCATTTATTGTATTTAGTCTCAGAATTAATCAACGAAGGTTTCCTTGCAATCGCTGAATTTACACTACAACAATATCTCAATAAGTGTGATTTAATTCATAATGATGAAATCAATGATGAACAGAATCAACAATCATTGAAAAATTTAAAAGCACTATATGGATCCATGCCGGCAATACAAGGAAAATTTAATCAATCTATTCGTTTCTTTCTTTCCGCTTTGATTCAAAATGTTGATGATAAACGTTATTACGAGTCGCTCATGGATGTATACTATCGAAAAGAAGATTTCTTAAATTATTCCAACAATTTAAGGCACGTCTTAAACCTTCAATCCTCTCAGGATGGGCTCAAAGCGAAATGAATTTAAAAACTGTCATTATCCCATAAAACAAATATAAAACCTGTGCTGTACCTTTGTACCAAATGAATTTAGATGATCCTGAATATGTTGCTTGGACAATGTCTAATTCGTACAGATAAAAAAAAATTCGCCTTGTCAAAAAAATCTATGGCAGGGAGGTAAAATCTCGGTGCCATTACTTGCAAGTGATCCCAATGAACGCATTTCATCGGCAATGTCTGGGTTCGAGATATTCAGCGTTCCCGCATCCAACCCAAAACCATTGTCAATAAAGCGGAATTCCCTACACTGAAATGGGTGCGTCCTGATCTCGTTGAAATCAGGCATAGTGGAGCGATCAATCAAAGCGCCGAGGCGTAACCGGCATTTTCTCTGAACACATAAGTTCAAATCGATTGATTACGCTTCGTTAATCCATCCTACAAAAACCTTAATTCGAAGGATAATTATCCAACGGATAGCTAACAACATAATCAGGATTGGTAACTGAGCCTCCAACCGTGACGATATCCCCGACGGATACCAGCCCGTTGCTTGGATCATAATCAATCCCCCAATTCCCTTCCGCATCCGTATAGTGTATCACGCCCGCCCGTTGAATACCGTCCGGGCCGCCGCTGGCCAATCGGTAACTATAGCCTCGGGTTTGCGCTCCGTTGTTCTGAGAGGAAGCGGCATCGAGATAATCATAGGTGTCATAGAAATCCGGATTCACCGCTGCCATTTGATTGAAGAAGGGATCGTCTGGGATGTTACTGTAGTAGGAAACGGGAGTGGTAAGAGGGCTAAGCCGTTGGGTGAGGCTGGCGGGATTCGGAGTACGAAAACCGGCGATATAGGCATTGTGATCCAGTTGATACGCTTCTATGGCGGTTTTGAGTCCGCGCATATCGGCTTCAGCCCGTGCGACTTTTGCGCGGACTTGCGCATTGAGAAAATTCGGGACGGCAATCGCAGCAAGGATGCCGATGATGGCCACAACGATCAATAGCTCGATTAATGTGAAGGCTTCTTGCGTTTTCATGTGGATGAACCTCCATTATTGCCTAAACCTATTATGGAATATGATACTTCACTTAAACAATGGATAAGTGGTCTGATTATAAAATCCTTCAACCTTGATTGCGCCGTCTGGGAAGATGTTCACAACAGCAAAAGCGTTATTTTCAGTTCCTTCCCCCTCGACCTTAGCGGCAAATGTGCAGTAATGGATTCCGTTGATTTCTTTGTAATCATTTTTGTGGTAATGGCCTTGAAACACAGCAATCACTTTACCGGATTGTTCCAGTATTTTTCGTACTGCTTGAGCGCTTTTTATACCATAATGCCCTTCAACATCCAGACGTTGATGGACAAAAGCAATAGTTTTCTTAGAGGTGGAATCCAGATCGTTTTTGAGCCAGGTTTGCTCTTCTTCTGGTATTTCCGTATCGGTCCACTCGAAATTTTTGTTTCCATAAGGTATCCCATCACTGCGGAAACAGGCATCCAAAACCACAAAATGAAAATTTCCATGGTCGAATGAATAATAAGACCTTGGCTGGTTCACCGTTTGCAGAAATTGAGATTTTGTCAAAGACCACACGCAGTGATTTCCAAGAACATAGTGGTGTTCACCTTCAAAATTATTGTATTCTTTATCAATGGTTTCGAGATAACCAAGTTCTTCCTTTACGGATTCAGCCGCGTCGATAAAATCGCCCAATTCGGCTGTGAAGGTTACAGGAATCCGGTTGAATTCTTCAACAGCCTTGCGGATTTTATCTATGGAATCCCGGTAATAGCGGTTTCCTGCCGGTGGTTTGTCCGCATAATGCACATCCGTTATCAAGCCAATTGTCAATTCTGGAGAAGCAGAATTCTTATCGCTTAATTCTTCCGATAGGCATTCGGTAATTCCCAAACTATAAGCAGACAAAAACAAAGAGCCTTGTTTAAGGAAAGCACGGCGATTGATAAATGATACATGATCAGATTGTATTGTGTTTAGTTTCTTTTTCATGATGTACCTGTATATTGATTATTTTTTTGGAAAAATAACAAGTCATTTTTAAAAGAGAATCCAGTTAATTCACGGTAATACGGTAATAAGGATATAATAGATTAAAATTAAGAAGGTGTGGACTCTTAATCCGGTATTTTTTTTAGAGATAGAATGAGGGAGCGGGGAGATGATAATCGGAGTGCCAAAGGAAATAAAAGACCATGAATACCGGGTAGCGGTTACTCCGGCCGGTGTGCAGCAGCTTGTGGAAGCGGGTCACGATGTATTGGTGCAGCTGGGGGCGGGGAAGGGATCATCGTTGAGTGATGAGGATTACCGACACGCCGGGGCCACGATGATGAAATCACCGGAAAAGATTTATGAAAAAGCCGAGATGGTGGTAAAAGTCAAAGAACCGCAGCCTTCAGAATACGATTTTCTACGCCCCAACCTTATTTTGTTTACCTATTTGCATCTGGCTGCTGAACCCAAGTTGACCCGTGAGTTGATGAAACGGAATGTTATTTCGATTGGTTACGAAACGGTTCAGCTGGAAGATGGAAAACTCCCCTTATTGACCCCAATGAGTGAAGTCGCTGGACGCATGGCCGTACACGAAGGGGCAAAGTATCTTGAAAGCGCCCGCGGTGGCAAAGGGGTATTACTGACCGGTGTTCCTGGGGTTCGGCCCGGCGTGGTCACCATTCTGGGTGGTGGAATCGCCGGAATGAATGCAGCCAAAGTCGCGTCGGGCTTGGGGGCAAGAGTCCAGATATTGGATATTTCTTTACCGCGTTTACGCTACCTCGATGATATTTTACATAATGTAACGACTTTAGTTTACACACCGCTGGCGTTGAGCAGACTGTTGCCTCAGACCGACCTGCTGATAGGAACCGTATTGGTGCGGGGTGCGCGTGCCCCCAAGCTGATAAAAAGATCGATGCTAAAATCAATGGAAAAGGGTTCAGTAATCGTTGATGTTTCGGTTGACCAGGGCGGCTGCGTTGAAACCAGTCGTCCGACGACGCATTCCGATCCAACCTTTATTGTGGACGGTATTGTGCATTATTGTGTGGCAAATATGCCTGGAGCGGTGGCACACACTTCAACATTTGCCCTGACCAACGCCACCTTTCCTTATTTTATGAAATTAGCGAATTCAGGAGTAAAAAAAGCAGTAGAAGATGATCAATCTCTGGCAAAAGGGATACATACCATCAACGGAAAATTGACAGAAAAGGCGGTGGCCGAAGCGTTGGGGGTGGAATATGTAGCATTGGATAAAGCGATGAGTTAAAAAGTAACGCTGGCATCTTGCCGGCAAAATAAAAATGCCGCCGGGACGGCGGCGTTACATGAATGTAGATAAAAATTAAGCCATCGAAAATGTTTCCAATGGCTTGTTTTGTTCACTGATTTTTTGACCTGATTAAGAATCAATAGAAGCTTCAAGAGCATCCGCTAACGCTTGTTTTGAAGTGAAACCAATCCATTTGTTGACAACCTGTCCATTTTTTAAAATCATTAAAGTAGGAATACTCATAATTCCAAATTGAGTGGCCAATTCTTGATTGTTGTCAACATCAATTTTAGCAACTTTTGCGCGGCCATCAAATTCAGAAGCTAACTCTTCAATCAATGGAGCAATTTTCAAGCATGGACCGCACCAGGTAGCGCTAAAATCTACGAGCACAGGAACATCCGATTTCATCACTTCTGTTTCAAAATTGGCGCCAGCAATCTCAATTGTACTCGACATATCATTCTCCTTGAATCGAAAATTTCGAATAACTTTCGTCATTAGTCGTATTATAACTCCTACTTGCTCAATGGGCAAGGCAGAAAAAGGACTAACGTTTTTCATGTTGAATTTAAAGGCCAGTTGTGAAAAACCTTCCCTCATTGTTAAAAAATATGATTTCTAGATAAAATTTATCAATATTTAAAGTCGATGTATATTTTAAGTGTAATAAAATCAGTTAGTTATTGATCCTATCTCTAAACTGTATTCTCGTGAGATATTTGAATAAGATACACAGTTTAGATCAGCAGAATAGTTGATGCCGATTCAAATATACATCTATTCTTTCATCTTTGGCAGGTTGAATATTTATGATTTGATTGAATTGTTTTTCCGAGTAAGAATTTGAAATTTTTGTATAAAATCTGTTTTTACCTTATCATATAAAAATTACAAAAAAACTAGACTCCCATAGTCTATTTATATTATCTTCTTGAGTAACTAATAGAGGCGAAAAGTAGAGACCACCATGAAAAATTTTTTTTGCAACAAAGGATTTACGCTGATTGAATTGATGACGGTGGTGACGATTATTACGATCCTCGCCGCGATTGCCCTTCCCAATTTTTTGAATGCGATTATTCGAGCAAAAGTTTCACGTTCTCAAGCAGAACAGGAATTAATCGTATGGGCACTGGAATCCTATTTTGTGGATCAGGATGAATATCCATCCAATCAAGACTCGATGAAAATGTCGCTGGGAGACCTTGTGCCGATCACCACTCCAGTTGCCTATATTTCGGTCCTTCCGGAAGATATATTCTTAGCGCCTGCCGAAAGGGATAAATCCGAATTTATTAATCAAGAACGTCATGGAATAAAAACGTATTTTTATTTGAATTTTATTCAAGCAACCGGTAACCGGATATCTCTTTCACCTTACGGCCGTGAGGGAAGCGCTAATTATCTGATTTATGGATTGGGGCCAGCGTTTACGTTGGGATATGAACCGGATAACCCGGAAACCTTGATTGTTTATGATCCAAGCAATGGAACATCGTCACAGGGATATATTGCCACTTTTGGTCCCTGAGAGGTCATATAGCATGCTAATCGATTAGAAAGGACGGGGAATGGCCAAGTATAAATGGGATAATTTGATTTTTTTTGTGGAACAGCTTTCATCCGCCTTATCGATGAAACTGCCGATGGATAAGACCATTGATGCGATGAGTAATGAATCAATCGATCGAGGCTGGCGAAAGGCTCAAAAAAACATTTCAAGTTTACTGGGGGGCGGAAAAAGCCTTTCCGAAGCGATGAACACCTATCCGCAGTATTTTCCCGAAATCCTGCGCAGACTGGTCCGTGCCGGTGAGGAGGGAAACGTCTTACCCGCCATGCTGATGTCCGTCAGCGGGTATCTGCAAACCGTCAGGGAAATCCGGCATAAATTGCAGAAATGCTTGATTTATCCTTTTTTGGTCTGGACTTTTCTTTTGATCGATTTTCTCATTCTTTTCTTATATTGTTTGCCGAATTTATCCAAAATGTTTTTGAATATGGAATCGAATACGCCCCAGTTGACTCAACTTTTTTTGAGTATGGGGCCTGTATTATTGATACTGGTGGATGGATTGATTTTTTTCCTGGCATGGATCGTTATCGGATGGGTTGGAATGGGCACCGGTGGAAGTTCACGCTTTTTTGGCAAGTTAAACGCCATCGTTAAATATATTCCTTTTCTCGGTACCATGCAGCGGCATTCCAATGCGGCAGAATTATGCGAAATGCTGGGGGTATTAGTGGAAGGCGGCCATTCCGGAAGAGAAGCCGTACGGATCGCTAAAGAATCGGTCAACAATCCCTCGATGCTGATGGCGCTGGAAGAAATGGATTCATCGTTTTATGCGGGAGGAACATCTTCCCGTTATGAGCGAACATTTATTCCTCATACAACATTATGGATGCTCTCCCAAGCCAATGAAAGCGGATTGAATGAACTCGGAAAGTCACTACGAAATCTGGCTGGTTATCACCGGCGCCAATTGGATATGATCTCAAGTGTCATCCGTGAATTTCTTGAGCCGTTGTTGCTTTTAGCGGTGGCTGTTATTGGCGCATTTGCGTTGATAGGGCTTTACATAGCTCTCTTTAAAACTTCAATGATGGTTTTGTGAAATGTGGTGAGTGGATATGTTTTCAGAGCGTACCGACCGTTCCGTTATTTTTTCAATCAGCTGGGGAACCATCTTTTTGATAGTTTACGCACTGATTTTATTGTTCCTGTTTTGGCATTATTACTCAGTATCAATGGCGGTTGGTTCTGAAGACCGCTTATCGCAAGATTTGCTTGCCATCATTCTGCTTTTTTTATCCCTGATTAATATTCTCGGAGCGATTTTTCTGAGAAACGAACATGTTATCCGGATGATGATTTGCCTGTTGTTTTTCTTGGTCGTTCTTGTTGGTTTAATGCTTCAACAAAATGAAATTCCAACTCATCTCGGATTGATCATGGCCAGTGTTATTACTGGGAATATTTTAGTTTTTTGGGTGATTAATCAGCTGCCGGGCTTAATCATTGTCATTTTAATCGTAACGGTCTCGGTATTGGCTGTTTTATTGATTATTCCTTTGATCTTCTTGGAATCAGCCGGAACAACCCGAGGTATTCCTCTTTTCAGGACGAACACAGGCGTATTCGGTATTTTCGGGAATCCATTCCTGCTTTTCTTTATTCCGTGTTTTTTCTTTGGATGTGTTTATATTCCCCGCCGCCTGGAGGTTCGGCGTTATTTGATTCCAATGTCCAAGAAACCTTATCTGATGACTGATAAAGAAAGTGAGAGCAGTTTTACGCTGATTGAATTGCTCATCATTATCGCTATTATCGGGATTCTTTTTGGCGGAGCATTCCACTGCTGGTCTTACTCGATGGGTTTTCAAAAAAGTTTGGCGGAGCGGATTCAGATTGCCGAAATTTTGACTTCAGAAATGGATGCGATTCTTCAAGCCGAAGAAATCCCTGCACCCTCATCAGAACCGAATAAACTGCCTATTCCTATTACCGAATTTCGTTTGGACTTGAAGGTCAAGGGATATTATTTGGTAACTGCAGCCTATGAAACGGAAATGGTGAAAATAGAAGTCATACTTGAACAGGATTTATACGATTCCCCAAACCAACGGCGTTACCGGATGGTTGGATACCACCGCGCTGCTATAGGAAAATAGGTTATGAGCAAATTCAGACGTGGTTTTACATTGGTTGAATTGACGATTGTCATTGCCATGATCGGGTTGATAAGCGGCACTGTTTCAAAAATGTGGTTTAGTATGGAAAAAATGTCCAAAACATCGACCCAAAACATCGTTTTTTTGGAGGAAGGGCAAAGGGTTCTAGACCGGATTGAACGGGATATTCGGCAAGGGATCAAATGTAGCAAAAATCAAAAAGTGTTTCTGATAATTGAACAGCGGACTAAAGACGGAAGGGTTAGAAAAATAGAATATTCAATTGAAAACAATGAATTACTTCGAAAAATTACATCTGATAATAACTCTTCACAAACTGTTAAAATAGCTTCTTTAAAGAGAGCCAGTTTAACCATCACTTTTTTAGAAAATGGCCGAGTCCGTTTGGAGTGGAAGAAGGAAAAACGCAACAGGCCGCTGGCTCTTCGAATAAACCAGCTGGTTTCTTTTGTGAGCCCCCAGGATTGAATCCATGACACTACCTCAATTTCAAAAAGGATTTGTAGCCCTGCCGGTGGTTATCCTTTTCTCCGTCATCATGCTGATCATCCTTTCAAGTTTGGTGGAAAGGACGACATTTACCGCCCGGCATACACACAGGATACTTCTATCCAAGCAGGCGGATATGCTTGCAGTAAGTGCCATCGAATATGCAATCAACGATTTATTAGCGAAAGATAATCCCAAAGAAAACGGTGAAAAAGAATATGCTGAATCAATCGCAACGGTATTTATCTCCGATGATCCCTTGAAGGAAAATCCACCTGCCGGAATTGGAATTATACGATCCATGACCGCAAGATACAGTTATCAATATTCCACAGTGCAAAATCTCAGCCAGTATGGTTTATCTTCGGATCAAACTAAAAGAGCATATATCATCACCGGTCATGCGGAAATCCCGTACCGCGATATCGTCCTGCAAAGTACTTTTTCAAAATTATGCGTCCTTCAAGAAAATGGGGATTGGGAAACACAACCTATGATAGAAGAGTAAAAGTATGAATTATAATCAGAGTATAATGCAGTATACTTATGTAAATAGGAATAATTGGAATGGACGATGCAGAAAAGCCGATTCGATTATCGGGGCATGCTAAACAACAAATTCGTTACCGGGGGACTTCCGAAATCGATGTGATCCAAACTATTCGTTCATCCAATTGGACAGATGCGGAACGAGGGCGGTTTGAATGTCGTATGAATTTTTCCTTTTATCGGGAATGGAACGGTACTTTTTATGAAGCACAACAAATACGCCCGATTTTCGTTGAAGAAGAAAATGAAATTATCGTAGTAACGGTTTATGTATATTATTTTTAACTTATGAAAATGGAGAAACCGATGATTATAACATATGATGAAGAAGTGGATGTTCTATATATTCGTTTCCAGGAAACGACTGTGACCACGCAGCATTTAGCCGAAGGGATTGCTGCAGATTATGATCGAGAAGGAAACCTGGCAGGAATTGAAATATTGGATGCCTTAAAGCGCTTTCAAAATCCAAAAGTATTTCAACAGGTGATATTAGAAAATGTGGCATTGCGCCCATCATAATAATTAATCAACCGCAGAGTATGCTTTTACAACTTCAAATTATCTTTAGGTAGATTTTTTAGAACCTCTTTGGCTCGATGGTACGGCGTGTGATAATTAAGATAAGTCTCGTGTCCCTTTGCCTTTAGTTCCTCGCGTTTCTCCGGACTCGCCAATAATTCGTCCGTTCTTTGAATAAGTTCCTTTTCATCTTTAAATGACACAAAATCAGTATCCGGATTTAAGATATCTTTATCCATATCCTCCACCCAGTCGGTCAACAAACATCCTCCAGCGGCAAGAATATCGAAATCCCGGGGATTAAAGCAGGTGGGGCATTGCAAACTATGGATGTTCAGGCAAATCTGGGCGGAGGCGTAAGCGTCCGCCAGGTTGTCGAAATCCATCCATCCCCGAAATTGATCAGAATAATCACTGCCAAAAACTGGAAGCCAACGATCGGGGCCATAGACAACAAT
Organism: uncultured bacterium; assembly: GCA_964643335.1. Lineage (GTDB taxonomy): Bacteria > Hinthialibacterota > Hinthialibacteria > Hinthialibacterales > Hinthialibacteraceae > CAZXSQ01. The sequence continues at coordinate 1,315 of CAZXSQ010000147.1, read as the reverse complement.
CCCTTTATCCAACAGTGCGAGGATATATTTCTCGCGTTTGTAACTGTTCGCAAAGGAATATAAAAAATAATCCAATCGATGATTTTCTGAATAAAAGCTTTTATGAAGTGTTTCTGTATATGTTTGAGAAACTTTTTTCAATAAGTAAAAAGTTGATTCAGAAATTTGAATCTCATCGATTGCTTTCGTGGCAGAGACATTTGGATTTTGGATTAAATATTCAATCAGTGCCAATGTTTCTTCTTTCTGGGAAGGGGGAATAAGTTGTAGATAAAGAGAAACGCTGTCATAAGAACCAACGAACACAATGGATGAGGCGAGCTCTTCACGGTACTTTCCTTTGTTGGAAATGGAAGCAGTGGCCGGTAAGAACTGGAGAGAACCTGTATGTATATTTTGGAATGTGTTTGAATAGGTGCGGTCGATGTAGAAAACATGGTCCAGTTCACTGAATTGTTCTTCGAACGATTGAGGATTGTAATGGCGGGGATCGTCCAGAAACCAACAAATACGTGGCCGGGTGATTGATGGCGAAATAAATGATTGCGAGGCGGAATTACATACAAGTATCAGATCGGGGGCCGATTCAATCAAATGCTCGATAACCTTGAAGCGTGTGGAAAAACCATCTTTGAGTTCAAGCAGATTTTTTTTGAGGCCAGTTTCTTCGAAACCAGCCATTAAGGATCGAATCAAAGGAGTATGAGCATAGGCTTCCGGAGTGGTTAAGGACCAGATGCAGCCTGTATTTAAATTAGGAGGGTGTTCCATACACCGGTCAAAATGAAAACGCTTTTCTTGAAATTGATTCAAGTATTGACCTCTTTTGGTGATATACCAGTTGGGTATTTGTAGATAAAGTTTTCGCTCTTCCGGAAGCATAAGACGTTCAGGAATGCTGACGATTTGTTTCTGATCGAGTTGAAACAGTCTTTCACGCTTAAATAGATATTCTAAGACGGGATAAATGGATTGCCCGATCGACCAATAAATCTGATTGGATTCTAAAATCGTCCTGCAATCAAACAAGCACCATTGAGCAAGAATCAGTTCCGGGCGGTTTTCTACCAGAAGCAGGCCTTTAGACATATCTCCCCGGATTACTTCTTCGAGATGATACCCAAGATAACCCAAGCCCGATCCGGCGATTACGACCAAGGATATTTCCCGCTCAAAGGAGATTTTGGCCTGTTCGAAAGATTTTTGCAGGAATGCATTAAAATTGTTGGGATCGTACAGATGAAATTTTTTTTCCCGATCAATGGAACGGCATGCATATTTTTGATTTTCTATGTGAGAAAATTGGTAATTCTGC
>CAZXSQ010000146.1:3275-13242 GCA_964643335.1 uncultured bacterium | reverse complement strand
CTTGCAACCAATGCCACTTTGTCATCGGGTACTACGTTATCCACAGTATAGGGTCCGGCACCTGGAAGTACACCATATTCTCCTGGTTTTGCGTCTACTGGGACAATCCAACCTGGAGGACCATCGAGGGCATGAAGAAGCCAGTCAACCGGATTTGTTTGTTGTATCTCTACAGTGTATTCATCTACAGCTGTTATGCCGGTGCATTTATAACCTCCATTACCATCAGGCTCATGAGTAATACTATCAAGAGCCCATGACCATGGTGATTCCGGTTGCATTGCCCTACAAATGGAATGGACCACATCACTGGCTTTCAATGGTGAACCGTTTGAGAAATATACATCTTCTTTAAGAAAAAAGCGAATGGTTGCGTTGTCCACCGATTCCCATCGTTTAGCCAATCTAGGTTCAACAGAACCGTCGATATTAACGGCAACAAGAGGCGCGTAGAGGAGTGAACCCACTTTCATGCTTTCTGTTTCTGCAATCTTACTTGGATTCAGCTGAAGAGAGAATGACTCAATACGTAAGTCAACAGTTGATTCCGTACTTTGCTTGAAACAGCCGGTAACCACGCAAAGTATAACGCCCATAGCAATGAGGAATATCAATATGTTTCTATTTTTCTGTAATGATGGCAAAACCATAATAGCCTCCAATTAAAATATTGAATTAGAGAAACGTACTCAAACTAACTCTGGGCTTTTTGGCAAATCAACTGGCAGTCTTGCCAAAAAGTTTTCGAGTGTTTCCTGCTCTGGATCCCAGATAGTGTCGGCTTTGTGTTTAGCCAAAATCTCATGTCCAACATCACAAGCACCTGACGGCAATAATCGCAACACACCGCCTGGATGATCCAAGTTTCGGAATCGTAGCGGTCTACTTGGTGGCATCGCTTTACGAGCCTCTTTAAGGCAATTGTACTCATCTTCCACAATCATAACAACACCATACTTCTCTGATTCTAAGGACAATCTCTGGAGAGCCCCAATCAGCGATGTCCAACTTTCTACGGGCCCCCCTGGTACATTTTCACCAACTCGAATTGCAGGGGTGACAAACCATTTATGAACTCCAAGGTCAGACAGAAATTCAGGCATATCTAGGAGATGTGAGACCTTACCTGGAAGCAGCACAGAGGCAATTGATAGAATGGACGCGATCTCACGTTTAGTTATCGTTGCGCGAAGCCCCCTGACTACTTTTTTGTATGTCCCTTCCTTACCACGCATGGCGTCATGTGTAGCCGAATCGGCGGAATCCAAGCTAACCGTCAGTTCTTCAAGCGCATATTTGGCAAGATCATCTATGGTCTCTTCTAGGTGTGTTCCATTGGTGATAATGGCTGCAGGTGCACATACTTCGTTGGCTGTCCTCAAAACAGAGAATGTGTAGGGTAAAGTATCTGGCAAAAGTGGCTCCTCACCTTGAACGGACACGCATCCGATGCCGCGAGATTGGGCAATACCCCGAATAAACGTTTCATAATCCTGCGGGGAGAGTTGTTTATTTGTCGCGTTTAGTTCTTCTCTTTGCTTTATAAAACAAAATCTGCAATTAAGATCACAACCGTCGGGAGCTGGCAGAACTGTTGTAATAGCTGTTTGTTTGCAGATATCAAGCAAAGGTTTAGGATAGGCTAAAACACTTACCATTAGAGCCTCCAAAGAAATATGATTTTTATACTTTTCTACGAGATATTATCATCATTTCCAATTAGTTTAAATTCGGGATACATCAAGAATTGCTCGATGTTTAAAATTGCCATATCTTCGTTGCGTAATTCTTGTAAGACTTTTATACCTGTTTGTGTTTCTGGATTCACATTGATACCATCTAGAATTTTCTGAACCGCTTCATTCACTTTAGAATAATAATTATGGGGTAACGGTAATTCTATAACATAATCTCTTTCCAAAGGATCTTCCTTGTCCATATCATAATTAGGGATCCACCCCCATGAATCAACTGTATTGTTTCCTGATACAGTTAAATACAATCCAAAGTATTTTTTATCATCTCTATAACAGTTTGTTGTATGCTGAATAATCTTTGTCCAATTATGAGGTACTTGACAAGATAAAAGGTACTCTGCGTAATTTTTTTTACTCGTATAATCAACACAAGGATTAATTTCATACAATTGTTTATAGCTAAACTCAACACATAATTCATTATTTTCAGATGAGCTTTGCAATCCACAAACAACAAAATAAATTTTATTCATCAGTGAATCTACGACCTGTTGTCTAGATAATGCATTAACTGGAGATTTTAAAAAAACAGTAATGGGCCTAGATTTCTTTAGCCTGAGCATTATTGCTTGAATATATGTTCTTAATTCAGCCCAATTCCAAAATGATTCCCATTCAGGATATTGATCCCTATGAAATTCAACAACAAAAACTACATAAAGTCCCTTGCTTACTCCTATATTAAGTAAATTAATTAGTGCATCTATTACATCTTCTCTAGAGTTTGTTTTTTGTTGTTGGATAATATCTTTACGGTGGGCGACTAAGAATAATTTCTTGCCATCAAGAACGTTTGTTAAAAAATCTAATGCAGATATTCCACGATTTTTATCCACTACTAATTTTGTGTTTTTTTTTGAGATGATTTTATATATTGTATTAACAATAACAACAATAATTGGTATAATAATAATTATAGAAAACCAGTTCAAATCTTTGAGTTGTTCTTTAAATTCTTCATAGAAAAATTTAAAGAAATCCCATAACAATTTTTTATCCCAAGTCATGTCCAGGTATCCTCTGCAACGCTATTATTTAGAATTCAACTAAAATCAATTAATCAATTTCAAGTCTAACAACATCACTACACAAAGAATTTAACAATTTCTCATCATGAGAAATCAACAAACCGCCACAACCATTTGTCGATAAGAGTTCCATCAAGTATTCGATAACCCATTTAGCCGATTCTGAATCAAGGAAATCCGTAGGTTCATCTGCAATTATCAGGTAGGGGTTCCCCACTAGGGCCTGAACTGTCAACACTCGTTTAAGTTCTCCACCCGAAAGAGTTATAGGTCTACGTTTCCAGACATCCTCACGTAATCCAACCCTCGAAAACATCTGCCGTACATTAAGTTCGACATTATCAGAATCATGACGACTATTTGAAGTGATACCTTCATGGATTAATTGGCCAGCCGACATCAGGGGATTGGCGGCACTATAAGGATCTTGCCAAATCATACGCATTCCAAGTTGAGAACAATCTTGTGGACGCAGTTTTCGAGGTATAGTCTCACCGCGAAACCAAATTTCACCACTATCATATTCGCACAGATGCATAAGACACTTTGCCAAGGTGCTTTTGCCGCTTCCAGATGGACCTGCAAGACCAAGGAATTCACCTGCGCGCACTTTGAAAGATAGATCATCAAAAACGAGTAGTGGCTTTCTCCCTCTTTGGGTGGGTGGGAATGTCTTGGTCAGATTTCGAACCTGTAATATCTCATTCTTGGTTTTTAATGCTCTCTGAGACGATTCAATATTACCCAAGCGCCCTGTAGTATCCAGTTCCAATTTCTCGATAGCATGTGGCATAAAAACTTGTCGTGCCTCTAATGTTTCAGCCAAATACCGATCATGGCTAATAATAAGTAGAGCGGTACCCTTATCACATTGTAGTTTTTTGAATGCTTCCAGCACACTTTGACGTGAGGCTTGGTCAAGTGATGCCGTTGGTTCATCGGCGATGATTAGATCAGCTTCCACAAGAAGTGCACTGGCGATTGCACAACGTTGTAATTGCCCATTAGAAAGTTCGCATGAGTACGCTTGAAAAATTCGCTCAGCATCCTCCAGGCCAACAAACTGCAGAGCATTAACTGTGTGTAAATGCACTTGAGAATCGTCTATTTCGGGATTAATCAGTAGAATTGGATCAGCGATCTGAGGACCAACCGGCAGCAATGGATTAAAGCTTTGACCAGCCTCTTGGAGCAAATAAATTATTCCCTCATTGGCCGGTATACGTTGCTGTGACGTAACATCGCGCCCCTTGTAGTGAATAGTTCCTCCAGTTTGTATCAAAGTATCTGGCAATATGCCAGCAGCTGTCATAGCCGTCACTGTCTTGCCACTACCGGATGGCCCTATAAGGCAAACAATTTCACTTAAAGCCACTGTCAAGGACAACCCTTCGATGATTAAGCGTCTTCGAAAGTGATCAGTGACTTCGATATTTTTTAGTTCAAGTAATGTAGAAGTGATCACTAGGTAAATACTTTTCTATAAATTCCAATTTTCCCATTCTACGATAATATTGCTTAAATTAACCTATTGATTGATTTATTTATGTTAACTGAATCGATTATCAATGCAAGTGTGGAGCAGCAACGTGACTGATTATCGAAGACGTTACATACCACGTGCTACTTACTTTTTTACTGTTGTGACGTACGATCGAGAGAAAATATTAACTTTAGAATATGCCAGGATATGTCTGCGGAAGGCCTTTGAATTCGCACTTAATAAATGCCCTTTTCAAGTTGAGGCAATGGTTTTATTACCAGATCATATCCTTATAATGTGGAAACTTCTTGAAGATGATAAAGATTATTCCACACGATGGAGATTGATTAAGTCTAAATTTACGCAAATGTACAACCAAAATAAAACGATCCAAAAATCTTTCTCCCAATCCCGATTGAAGAAAAAAGAACAAGGAATCTGACAAAGACGTTTTTGGGAACATGTGATCCGTGATGAGATGGATTTTGCCCAACATATGGATTATATACATTACAATCCTGTAAAGCATGGATATGTACAATCTCCCAAGGATTGGGAATGGTCATCATTTCATCGATAAGTGAAGAACGGATGGTACAACCTCGAATGGGGAGCATGTGAGCCATTCATAATCAAAGACATGAACGTAGGCGAATGATTATTAATGTGAAAGGTCGATAATCCGACCCATCTATGATGAAAAAGATGGGGCAATAATCTAAGGTTCAATAATCCCTACCGGTTCTCGGGTTTTCCATGCCCCCCGTGTGAAATCGGGGAAATCGATTGGGCGGCTTCGGTTGGCTACGGAGCGTTCGCTTAATTCGGAAATGACACTCCAATCCGCGGCGTCGTACACATCCTGGTCTGTTGGAGTGCCATTGCGTAAGGCCTGGATCAGGCGGTAATTTACGATGTAGTCCATGCCGCCATGGCCTGAACCTTCCGCCTCATCCGCTAAGTCTTTCCATAGCGGGTGTTCGAATTCTTTAAAGTAATTCTCGATGGGTTCCCATGTGTGACGTTCGCTTCTTCCGTCAATATAAATTCTGTCAGGGTAGCCGCTAAAAATGCCATTGGTGCCCTGCACCATATTAATCCGGCTATACGGTCTGGGGGTGTTGCAGTCGTATTTGAGAACGATGGTCAAACCATTCACCGTGCGGATCAAAGTTGAATTCACATCGCCATTGGCCCAGTCGATTTTGGCTATGGGATGATCCGGCCCGTATTGTTTTTCGGCGAGGTAATTCAATGCTCTTGATTTGCTGCTCATGGAAACCAGGTAATCGAAGCGGTCTCCGCGATTGATGTTCATGCATTGGGCCACGGGACCTAATCCGTGCGTCGGATACAAGTTTCCATCACGGGTCAATGAGTGTTTCAAGCGCCAATCGTCTCTATTATGCGGTTCTCTGATTTTCATCCGGCGAAGATCGTGCATATAACCAGCCTCACCGTGCAGCAATTCACCAAGAAGGCCTTTTCGCACCATATTGAGCACCATCAACTCGACACGGCCATAACAACAATTTTCCATCATAACACAATGGCGCTGGGTTCGTTCCGCTGTTTCAACCAGTTGCCAGCATTCATCGATTGTAACAGCGGCAGGGACTTCCGTGGCGGCGTGTTTGTCCCGTTCCATGGCAGCCACACTGATCGGAACATGCCACCGCCATGGCGCGGCGTTATAAACCAGGTCGATATCATCACGGTCACACATGCGGACGAAATCGGTTTCTCCCCGATAATATCCTGCCGGTCTGGGGCGGCCTTCTTTTTCTACCCAATCCTGGATTCGATGCACCCGGTCTTCGATGATGTCACAGACGGCAGTGATTTCGACGCCTTCCAGGCGGAGCAGGTTTCGGATGTGGGTGGAGCCTCTACCGCCGACTCCGACATATCCTATCCGCACTACTTCCAATGGGGGAGCAGCAAAATAAGCAGGTGCTGGTTCTTTTGGTGTAGAGAACGCGTTTAAAGCCATGCCCGCCAGGCTGGCGGCGCTGATGGTAATAAAATTTCTGCGATTGTATTCACCGGCCATGCTGAAACTCCTTTATATTGTTTAATTTCACTTATGAATAATTTGGCTCATAGATATTTCCCCAAAAAGATTTGGAGTTTATGATACAAATCTGATAAGAGAGATATTCATTTTATCAATACACTACTCTTTTAAACGTTCTTTTCAATGATCCTGTGCATTAATAGATAATTGACAATGGGCAAGTTTGATAGAAAATTGATTTTGTATATTTGAAAGCGCATCGAAGGAGATAATCACTGTGAAAATACCGTTTACACCCGCCATTTATGAATTCGCCGCCAGAATGGTTGACCGGACTCCTTGGGATGTATCCCGTGATCCAGAATTGCTTTTTGCCGGGCATAAGGCTGCTTTCCTTGAATACCATCATACTCCAGTTGTTGTGGGCATTGATATTTATAATCTGGAGACTGAAGCCTATGGAGCAAAAATATCCGTCCCTGAAGGCAATGGGATTCCAGCCATACACGATCCTCTTTTTAACTCTTTGGATGAGGCGTTGCAGGTTCAACCTTATGATCCGTATAAAGATGGACGCATTGTCATGGTTATCGATGTGGGTAAAAGATTGGCGAAAGAACTGCCGGACGCCGATGTGCGTATACCCGTTGCCGGGCCATTTTCAATCGCTTTCAACCTGCGTGGGATCAATAACTTATGCCTGGATGTGGCCATGCGGCCTGATAATGTGGCTGAATTTTTAATGAAACTGGCCAAAAATCAGGCAGTTTTTTGCCAGGCCGTGGTGGATGCCGGTTTGGATTTGGCTTTTTTTGAATCAGCTGCTTCACCTCCGATTCTTTCGCCAAAACAATTTCATGAAATCGAGTTACCTGCGTTGAAACATATGATCGAAATGGCTGAATCCATCGTGAACCACCCAGTTCCATGCATAATGGGAGGAGATACAGTCTTGATTCTCGACGACATTCTATCAACAGGCACAGGATTTATGGTCTGCAATGTGGAAACGGATCAAAGAGCATTTCTTGAAAAAGCGAGAACAACGCATCCCCATGTCAAAGTTCGGGTGAACATGGATCCGAATATTGTGGCCAGCCCCAATCGGGAAGAAATTTATGAGGAGATTGACCGGATTCTTGACCTGACAGCCGGGCATCCAAATTGCTTATTAGGAACTGGCTGCCTGCCATATGAAACGCCTATTGAGAACGTGCATTTGATTAAGGAATATGTTTCGTGATGTAATAGTGGGTGGGCATCTTGCCCGCAGGATGAGCGATCTAGTTTACAATATGCTGCAAAAGATGCGGACAAGGATGTCCGCACTCCTTGAAATAATGCAGGCAGGGATGTCTGCGCTCCATTATTCACCACGTCTTTTGGCGGCTTGGGCTTGAACGCAGGTGATAGCGATGGTGTTATAGATGTCGATGGCGCTGCAGCCACGGGATAAATCATTGACCGGTAGGGATAAACCTTGAAGCAGAGGGCCATAGGCTTCTGCTCGAGCCAATCTTTCAGTTAATTTGTAAGCGATGTTACCGGCATCCAAGTCGGGGAAAATCAACGTGTTCGCTTTTCCCGCAACGGTGCTATCCGGTGCTTTTTTCTGGCCGATGGCTTCGATCAGAGCCGCATCGGCTTGCAGTTCTCCATCCACTTTTAAATCCGGCCGTCTTTCTTTCACGATTTGGGTTGCGCTTCTTACCTTATCGACATGATGATGCTCGGCACTCCCATACGTTGAAAAAGACAACATCGCCACTATGGGTTCAACTCCTACCAGCGCTTCCATCGATTCTGCAGTTGAGATGGCGATATCGGCCAATTGTTCCTCGTTCGGATCAGGAACCACCCCACAGTCACCGTACATAAGAGTACCGTTCACACCGTAAGGGCAATCCGGAACAATCATCATAAAACAAGAGGACACCGTTTTGATACCGGTTTGCACACCAATGATATGCAAACTAGCCCGCAATACATTGCTGGTTGCATTGACCGCTCCGGCGACCATTCCATCGGCTGCTTGCTCACGGACCATCATGGCGCCGTAGAAAAGTGGATCGGACAGAGTTTTGGCCGATTCTTCTTTCGTCATACCTTTATGTTTTCTTCGGTCTGCGAACAATTCGATCCATTCTTCTTTTTTCGGATGCACATCGATATCTACTATCTCGATGCCTTCGATCGAATTGCAGCTGGATTTGGCAGATTCCTCAATTTGTGATGGATTGCCGAGAAGCAACACATGCGCTATTTTGGAGTCTGTTGCTTTCCGTGCCGCTTCCAACATGCGCGAATCCGTCGCTTCCGGTAAAACGATTTTCAATGGATTTTGCCTGGCTTCGTTGATGATTCGTTCTAGTGGATGCATAGTTCTCCCTAAGTCCTTCGATCAGTTAGTTTATCTTTTCGTTTGCGGATTTGAGCTTCGACTTTACTCACTGCTTTATCAATACATGCACGGACATTATCACCGATCTCACGTCCGTGCATGACCTTGTGTAGTCCATGAAAAGTTATTTCAACAATTTGTCCAGCAGCCCCCCGTTCCATAACCACGTGGGCTTCACAATCATTATGCGCATATTTACCCAGTTTGTCGACTTTGGTTTCAATGTAATCATGCAAATGATCGGATAGGCTGTGTCCTCGGCTGGTGATATCGATTCGCATAAGAATGTCCTCCTTTTTTATCAGTATTAGCCGATTCGTGGCAGAAAATAGGAATATATTCTAATCCAATCATCTGTATGATTACAGGGTGTTTTGATTTAATAAATAGACCAGTCTTCCACAGAAGTCGTCTCTTCATTGGCGATAAAATCAATTCCTGTTACTGTCATACCTGCATACACAGGAATCAGAACTCGGTCTTCTGGATCATCACTAACTAATGAACCGGATTCCATCAGTCCATTATAATATTCCTTCTCCACTGGATTTATGAAGGAGGGAGCAGATTCATTTTGCGAAAAAGGTCCGACACCGGAAACACCGGTGAAATTTGAATGTATCGGCTCGATGAAAACTTCATAGTCACCTTCCGGCAGTCCATTGAAGGTAAATTCGCCATTATTCAAGATTTGTAAATCTGAAACCACAGAAAAAGCCGATACAAATGGATCTTGTACATTGGCGGCCACGACATTGGCGCCTTGAACGGGGATTCCATTCGAATGAAAAACACTTCCTTTAATCGTTCCCCTTTGTTCAAACAGTTCAGGTGTGGGGTATAGAGAAGCCAGTGTATTTTTGTCATCCAGGCTTAAGCCTAACGGCCCTACTCCGTCTTCTGGTTCGACCGGAAACATCACAGGTAGAAAAATATTGTTCACGGGATCACCGTCGAAAGCAAAATCTAAGTGGAGCTGTGAGTGACCTAACCCAATAAAATGTCCTATTTCATGGAGGATGGTTGTATAGAGTTCCCTTATTTCTCCATCTTGGTTATTGAGCAATTTTCCATTAATAACGGCGATGGAACCTAAAATCTCACCCGAATTCAGATTTATAGGGCCTGAGAAGCCGAATGAATACTCGGAAGCGTCTTCCCCCAGGAAAAAATCGATGATGCTGCCATTTGAATCAAAAACTATGGGATTGTATCCCTCAAGTGTTTGATTTGTATTCTCTTGGTTCATCAGTTTTTCGATATAAAGGCTTATGCTTTCTA
>CAZXSQ010000146.1:0-3265 GCA_964643335.1 uncultured bacterium | reverse complement strand
TAACATGGGTTCAAATTCCAATGGACCGCCATAAGTCCAAGTCATCGTTGAGAAGCGGATAGTTGACCATTCTGAAAAGGCTCGAACAACCAATTCTTTTGATAGGGTTTCAGAATAAGGCCCCAAAGAACTTGGATCCACATGAAAAATATTGTCTGTAGAAGGCCAAAATAGAATTGAACCGGAAGGAGTTACTATCGGATTCCCACCACGAACAGGCACGGGGGGTCCGGCAATTAGCATTACAAAGAATATGAAAACGTAAATTCGTTTTCTATCGCCTAATTTGTGTAAATTCATACTCAAGTATAACCATCTCATTGTATAACTGTTAGCAATATTATAGCAATTGAGTTACTGAATGTCCGGTTCGGGAAAGAGAATTATGAGTAGTTCTACATAAATTATCGTAGGGGCGGTTCGGGAACCGCCCTTACGGGATTCTAAGATTTTAACCTTTAATCTGCTTGAATGGAATAGCGATAAACTATGGTGCTTGAGATGTGGGTAGACGTGCTCGCCTGAGTTGTTCGTGGAACTGCGTACAAGCGGGGACGCTTGTTTTACCCCTGTCTATGCACAAGCGGGGACGCTTGTTTTAACCTTTTATAAACCTTACTTAATAATAATTTTATATCATCCAAGATACTGAATGCACAGGGTAAAACCAGTAAAGTCAGCAGTGTGGCGAATCCCAGTCCCCATGATATGGCTATCGCCATGGGTGAAAGGAACTCCGATGTCCCACTGGCCCAGGCGGTAAGTGGCAGCAGTCCGCCAATGGTTGTCAATGAAGTCAAAATGATGGGGCGTATTCGCTGGATTCCGGATTTGTAAACGCTTCTCCATCTGCTCAGACCGCGTTTACGGGCACGATTAATGAAATCCACGAGTACAATTGCATCGTTGACCACAATCCCATTCAATGAAACCACACCAATCAGCGCCATGATGCCGATGGGTTCATCCATAACAAATAAACCGATAATTACGCCGATAAAGGAAAAAGGAACGGTAAGGAGTACGACAAACGGTTGGAGATAAGATCTGAATACTGCACCCAAAATGAAATAGATGATTACAAAGGATACGATGAAGGCACGAAAAAGGGATGCGAGTGAGCGTTGGGTTTCCTCATTTTCACCTCCAAAAGTTAACGTATAGCCTGGATGTTGTTTGCTGGGAAGAAGGGGCGTTGATGAGCCAAACAAGAAATCCCTGATCCCTTTCAGAAAAGAATCGCGGTCAGCTGACAAAGTGGTGAACTGATTACGCAATAATCGATTCGCCTCGACCGATGTGATTTTCTCGTGTTCGACATTGGAATTGACGGTGATGCATCGGTGGTTGTCATAGCGAGTGATTTCGGCTATTCCTCGTCCTGGCTGGAGCGTGCCGAAATTGGAAAAAGGCACCCATTTTCCCACTGTATTCAAGAATCGCAGTTGGACAATATCTTCCTTGCTTGATAAATCTTTTTTCTGAGCCCTGACAATAATATCCAAACCTTCGTCTTTTTCGAACAAACGGCCAGCTTTATCCCCTTCAAATGCATAACGGAGCGTAACTGCAATGTTTTCCGGAGTGAGATTCAGTTTGGAAAGGCGGGCACGATCCAGTTTGATACGCAGTTCAGTTTTTCCTTCTTGATAATCATCTTTGATGTCGACAATGCCTTCAACTCCGTGCAAGTAATCTTGAATTTCTCTGCTTATCTCTTTGAGGATTTCAAAATCTTCGCCTCGAATTCGAATGGAAACGGCTTTGCCTTGTGGAGGACCGGCTGTTTCCTTTTCCAGGCTGATTGATTCAGCTTCCGGAATATGTGGCATTTGTCTGCGAAAATCCTCCATGGTTTCCATTCCAACACGATCCCGATAGCGAATTTCAGATAGATCGACCCATATTTGTCCCAGATGACTGCCCATATGCAAACGGCCCCATTCATCGACCTGAAATCCCAGATAACTCACTACCGTGTCGATTTCGTTTTCAGGTAACTTCAGGGCGGTCTGTTCCAGTTTTTTCATGGCATTCGAAGTGCGTTCAAGGGGTGTTCCAACGGGTAGATTTACCAGAATACGGAAATAATTAATGTCACGATTTTGAAATAGAATGAAATCCATAACATTCAAGGCGAACCAACCACAGAATAAAGCCAGGATGAGAATAACACTCATCGCGATATAACGGTATCGAAGACATACAATCAACATTCGCCGGTAAAATCGAATGATTTTTGAATACCAATACTGGTTTTTCTTAATCCCTTTTTCTGTTTGGGTGTGTTTGAGCCGTTTGAGTCTTGACCATTCGGCCACATGTGAGGGAAGAATAACGAAGGCTTCAAACAACGATGCAATCAGCGCAAACGATACCACGATTGGGATGACACCCAAGAACTTTCCCATCAAACCTTCCATCAATAAAAGCGGCATAAAGGCGGAAATGGTGGTAAGCACGGCTGCTAGAACCGGCAGCATGACTTCCTGTGCACCCTGGATGGCGGCTTTGACATTAGAATAGCCATGTTCCATATACCGGTAGCAGTTCTCGGCGATAATGATTGCGTCATCGACAATCATACCGATCACAATTATCGCTCCGAACATGGAGATCATGTTTAATGACATTCCCCGGGAATACATAAGTAAAACTGCTCCCAGAAAAGAGAACGGGATGCCGATGGAAACAATAATGGCAGTACGGACATCCAAAAAAAGACAGAGAAGACAGAGAACAAGGGATAGTCCCAAAATCCCGTTAAACTGCATGACTGCCAAACGTTCTTTGATAGCAAAAGAAAAATCCAAAAAAGGAAGAATTGATATTGGTTCAGGGAGGTTTTGTTTGAACTCATCAACGACTTTGCTCACTTTGTTTTTGAGTCTAAGCGTATCTGCAGTGGCTTTCTTTTGAATGAGCAAAACGACGCATTCTTTTCCGTTCACGCGTGTAAAAGTGTTTAAGTCTTCAAAAGTATCCTTTACCTGTGCAACGTCTCCGACCGTTACATTCCCACCAACATCACTGCTTCGGATGATCGCGCGGCGAATGTCTTCAACGCTTTTGAAATCTTCCTGCGTCCGGACGAGAAATTCCTGGCGGTTTTTTTCAAGTGTTCCGGCGGGGATATCACGGTTATTTTGCCTCAATGCTTGTGCAAGATAGGGTAGAGAAACACTATAGGCATAAAGTTTTTTCATATCAGCAGAAACATGAATTTCTCTTTCACCGATGCCGACCACGTGTACTCTAAATACAC
>CAZXSQ010000145.1:9895-13250 GCA_964643335.1 uncultured bacterium | reverse complement strand
CTGAGGCGTGGAGACGCAGAGGCGCAGGAGAGGATGTAGTGAAAGAATGACTTGAAAACCTTCCTGATAGGGGGAAGGAAATTATTATAAGTTATAGATAAAAGCAGATCATTTTTAACTGACGAGGCTATTCAGTGAATGAAAAAATTATATTTTGATGTGTTTGCGGGTATCAGCGGCGATATGTGTTTGGGTGCACTGATCGACGCGGGGTGTCCGCTTGAAGAATTAAAGCGGATTTTATCGGGGCTTAAGCTGCCTTCGTTCGATTTGCGGGGGGAGCGGGTTTCACGCGGGGCTTTATCGGGAACCAAAGTCCAGGTTCATGTGCATGAGGAGCATCATGTGCATCGGCATTTATCGGATGTGCTGGCGATTGTGGATCGAATCCAATGGCCGGGAAAAGTGCGGGAGCAAATTGAATTGGCGTTTACCGCGCTTGCGAAGGCTGAAGGGAAAATTCACAACAAGCCTTATGATAAGATTCACTTTCATGAAGTCGGCAGTTATGACGCTATTGTAGATATCAGCGGTACGCTGTTAGCGCTTCATATGCTGGGCATTGAGAGTTGTGAGTGTTCGAAAATTCATGTGGGGGAGGGATTCGTCAAAACTCAGCATGGTAAACTTCCGCTGCCGGTTCCTGCTTCCAGCGAACTGCTGATGGGTTTTGAACTTTATTCCAGTGGCAGGCCGGTAGAAATGGTGACTCCTACCGGAGCGACGCTGTTGAATGTACTGGCGGGGCAATCCACTTTATTTCCAAAAATGAAACTTGAAACG
Organism: uncultured bacterium; assembly: GCA_964643335.1. Taxonomy (GTDB): domain Bacteria; phylum Hinthialibacterota; class Hinthialibacteria; order Hinthialibacterales; family Hinthialibacteraceae; genus CAZXSQ01. The sequence goes on along the minus strand of CAZXSQ010000145.1, from coordinate 12,467 downwards.
ATTGGGTATGGAGCCGGTGTACGTGATACAGAGGATCTGGCCAATATGCTGAGGGTATTCATCGGCAAGACGGCGGAGATTAAAAATCAGCAGGTCGGTGTTATCGAGGCGAATATCGATGATATGAATCCAGAATTTTTTGAGCCGCTGATTGAGCATCTTTTTGACGCGGGGGTGCTGGATGTTACCCTGTCGCCTATCACGATGAAGAAGAACCGGCCGGGGACATTGTTATCCGTTATTGCTCCACTCGATTTGAAAGAGAAGGCGGCACAAATCATTCTACAGGAAAGTACAACAATCGGTGTGCGGCTTCATGAATGTGAACGGCGCATGTTGAAGCGGGAAACTTATGAAGTGACAACCCAATGGGGAACCGTCAAAGGTAAGGTTTGTCAGGGGCTGGGGGTGGAAAAGCGGTTTTCCCCGGAATACGAAGACTGCAAAAAAATCCACCAAAAACAGCATGTTCCAATCGCTAAGGTGTATGAAGAGGCGATTCATGCCTACCGGATTTCACAAGAATAAAAGAAAGAGAACTATATGAAATCGCGCAAAGTGCAGATTACGCTGGCTATTGTTATCGGTGTGGGGTGTTTATATCTTTTTGTTGCGGATGAAGAGATGAAATGGTCCGAAGTCTGGTCAGCGATGGCAAAGGCCAATTATTTTTATGTGTTTATCGCCGTACTGCTGGGGTATCTTTCCATGTTGATACGATCCTGGCGCTGGCAGATTCTGCTGGGGGAGCCTATCGTTCCGATCAAAAAACTTTTTCTTATCGTGAACATCGGATTTATGGGGAACGGGGTATTTCCTGCACGAATGGGAGAGTTGATCCGGCCGTTTTTAATTTGGCGATATACCAAACATACTTTTCCTACGGCTATTGCGACTATTGTGGTCGAGCGGGTATTTGATTTGCTTGGGTTGTTGTTGATTTTGGCACTGGTTTTGATTATCTTTCCTTTCCCCCAGGCGGATTTTCAAGCCCAACAAGAGGCAGATGCGGCGATTTCGGTGGAAAATCAGGACGTTGATGTACCTGCCGATCCACTAAAATGGATGAAAGAGCTGGCCAAACTGGGGTTGGTTGTTTTTATCGCTCTGTTTGGGGTGATCGGCGTGATGAGTTACGCTCCGGAATGGAGTTTGAGAGTTGCTAAAAAGATATTTAGTCCGCTTCCAGAGTCTATTTCCTCCAAACTGGTCAGCATGGTTATCTCGTTTGAGAAGGGAGCCATGACCTTTCGGAAGCCGATTTCATTTGTCTATTGCCTGTTCTTTACCTTATTGTTATGGATCACGATCGCCTTTAGTGAGTTGGTCGTGCTTTGGGCGTTCAATATTTACAGTATCAATTTTGCGGGGGCTTTGTTTTTGATGACTGCCCTTTGTTTTGCGGTTATGTTTCCCCAACTGCCAGGCTATGTTGGCGTGTATCAGCTGGCAGTTAAAGCCGTTTTGAGCAGAACCTTTGGTATTGCCGAATCGACGGCTGGGGCCGTGGCTTTGGTGATGTGGCTTTCCCAGGTTCCAACGGTGATTTTATTAGGCTTTGTGTGTCTGATTATTATGGGGGTCTCTTTTAAAGAGATCAGCCACGTGCAGACTGAGGTTCCGGAAGAAAAAACGGAAATCAAAGAGGAATCCATACTGGAGGAAAAGTAAGTTGATTCTGATCACGTTTTCATATTAATGAACCATGTTGAAACTGCCGTTTGACCAGGATCTGGTTAATCCACAAAGCATTATCGAATGGATTGAAGAACTTGGTATTGATTTGGACATTCAAGAACTGGATTATTATCCCTCCCTGCCGGTGATTTTTTCGGAATATAAATATGATCCGGCGGCAATCATCATTTACCGATATCTCCCAATGGAAGACTGGCTCAATCTGATTAGTCAGCAGCAAGTGGGGTATTACGGGCCATGGTATTTCCTGCACATTACTCACCGGATATATTATCATTTAGAATTGCACGGTTTGTATGAAATTGAGCGTTATTGGTATCACCGTCTTTTTGGGAGCCTCTCAACTCTGGAAGAAAGGGCTTATTGTTTTACGCGGGAGATTCTTGACACGCTTTTCTCACCCAAGCGATTCGATCAGGCTGTGGAGCGTTCATTTCAGCCGCAATCCTGAAAAGGTAGATGATTCATGCCATGGACTTAGACAATTTCCCAATCCTTTGTGTATGCGGATGGAGTGATTCAGGTAAGACCACACTGATTGAAAAAAGCCTTCCTTATTTATCCAAGAACGGGATCAAAACGGTGGTGTGTAAGCACTGCAATCATGGATATGATCTGGATCATCCCGGCAAGGATAGTTATCGTTTTTACCATGCCGGGAGTGATGTGTTTCTACAGGAAAAAAATCAGGTATTTCTCCGTGCTCATCAATATAACGATTTGCCGTTTCTTGTCAGTTTGAAATTCCTAGTTCAAGACTACGATTTGATTTTAATTGAGGGATTGAAGGAATCTCAATTCCCAAAAATTTGGGTGAACAGTGAGGGAAAGCGAACGGCTCCGGATCAGTTGAACAATCTGATTTATCAAATAC
>CAZXSQ010000145.1:0-9885 GCA_964643335.1 uncultured bacterium | reverse complement strand
GTACAACAGTTTTTGGATTTTCTGGATAGGTGGCTGCCGAAGCAATGGGTGAAAACGCCTGTTTGGGGTTGTGTTCTGATCGGGGGTAAAAGCAGGCGGATGAAGACGGCGAAGCATTTGATCGAGGATGATGGTATCACCTGGTTGGAGAAGACTATCCGGTGTCTTGAGAAGGTGGTGGAAAACGTGGTGATTGTCGGGGCCGGCGAGATACCGGAGCACTTGAATCAATATGACCGCCTGCCGGATGTTTCTGAAGCGGAGGGACCGATGTCGGGCCTGCTTTCAGTGATGCGATGGAAGCCGCACGTATCCTGGCTGGCTGCTGCTTGTGATATGCCTTGTATGAGTTCCGAGGCATTGGAATGGCTTCTCTCGAAGAGACGCCCGGGAGTCTGGGGGATTTTGCCAAAGAGAGAAAATCAATCCAAAGCAGAACCGTTCTTGGCCTATTATGATTTACGTGCCCGTTTTCTGTTGGAAAACCTTGCGGCGATGGGGCAATACAGCTTGATGGAGTGTTTAGATCATCCAAAGATCGTATCTCCATGCATTCCGGTGGAATTGTCGAATGCCTGGCAGAATGTGAATACAGTGGATGAATTTTGTGGGGGTTAAAATGAAAGGTGTGGTTTTAGCCGCTTTGAGCCCATCCTACGAGGATGAATATGTATCGATAATGCCATCTTCCAGAAATCTATGCTGCCCTACATTTCTGTATCTGTTTTATTTCGTCCCCCTTTTCTCTAAGCACTTTTTTAAGGTCATAACGATTCTGTAAATGAAGCCAGAATTCGGCGGTGGTTCCAAAGTATCGATGAAGTCTTTCTGCAGTATCCGCAGTAATTGAGCGTTTACCATTCACAATTTCACTGATGCGGTTCAAAGGAACTTTCAGATCCCTTGAAAGTTGATTCCTACTGATACCCAATGGTTCCATAAAATCTTCTAATAAAATCTCTCCTGGATGAATGGGTTTCAAATTTTTCATTTTATTCATCTCTCTCAACTGTGATAATCTACAATTTCCACGTTATAGGCGTTGTCTTTCCACTCAAAACATATCTCCATTGATCATTTATTATCCGAATGCTGTATTGTCCTTTACGGTTACCCTTCAATGCCTCCAACCGGTTACCTGGAGGAATTCTTAAATCTTCTATATTTTGTGCAGCTTCCAAAGCCTCTAGTCTTTTTCTTGCAACACGCTCAATAGTAGCAAATTTCTTACAGTATATATCATTAAATAATTTTTCAGTTTCCTTACATCGAAAACTTTGTATCAACTCTTTTTCCTTATGAAGGTTTATCCTTTAGTTTAATTGAAATCCGTATTACGGAAAGCGTCATGAATACTCCTAGACTAAATTAACCGTTACGACCGTTTCAGTTCCCTTAACGTACTCTTGATCCGTTACGTGAAGTGATCCCATAATGCGAAAGGTGATCTATGGCAATCGAAGCCAGGATGGAGCGTTGACCCAATCGGTCCTGATGGCCGTGTTCCGTACATTGAAACGCCCACCCTACGTGCTGGATTTAATTGTTTTTCTGCTTTTTTATTTCTTCTATACTTTTTTTTACCTTGTCAGCGTTATCTTTGGTTTCTTGCAGGATTTGTTCGGGTGTCCAATCTTTGATCTTTTTGCTATGTTTATCACGGTTTTGTCGTAACCAATCCATTACTTTAAATTCTTCCTGGATCATAGCCAATCACCTCTAAAGAAGTGCGAATATATTTTGAATTATACATTAAAAATTTTGCATGTAACTTTTTCTAAACAAGAATTATCCGAAACTGGCTGGGTTGTTTCAAATGCAACAGTATGATGGTGGCAAATGAGACTTTTGAGTCCGTTGTATGCCAACAAGTGCGATTGAATAGATGAATGTAAAGCAATTATACGTATGCATAATAGGGTATGTTTACTGGAAGGTGAATGATTTTGAGTTATATTGAGAGAATGGTACATATCTTGCAATCTCATTTAATACAAAAATCTACACCAATGAATATGAATACGAAAACAAAACTATTATTATTGATTATCGGTCTGTTTGGGTTTACCGTGGGTTTCTTTTTACCAGGTGCCGTATTGGGAGAGGAGGCCAGCGAGTTTCCTGCGGCGGTCAATAATTCCATAGTCCAGAATGCTACTTCTGTAACATTGAGTGATCTAATAGAGGAAGCATTCGAAGCGAATCCGGACATCAAGGCGGCGAAAGCCAGGTGGGCGCAGGTGATCGAGAAATATCCGCAAGAAACTGCGCTCGATGATCCGATGCTCAATTTTTCTTACTACGTTGAAAATGTAGAAACGCGGGTGGGGCCACAGAATTATTCGATTGGCATTGCGCAAAAGTTTCCATTTCCGGGAACCCTGCATCAAAAAGGAAAAGTGGTCGAGAAAGAGATCAAGATTGCCCGATTGCAATATGAGAAGACCGTGCGGGATGTGATTGTTGACTTGAAACAGGCAGTCTATGAATTGCAGTATTTGGACGGAGCGATACAAATTACCAAAGAAAATCAAACGATTCTGCAGGAAATTTTGATGTATGCAGAGAACCGGTATACGGATCAATCCACAGGATTGAATGATGTTTTTCGTGCTGAATCACAATTGGTGCAATTGGATTATGATTTGATAACATTGAGAGAACTTCGGGCTGTGCAGCAGTCCATCATCAATTCAATTCTGGATCATTCAACCGACGCGAACATTCCGGTCACGGCGGCGTCGATCCCCCGTTTTGCTACCCCAACCATTGAATCCCTGGATAAGTTAGTTACTGAGCAGAACCAGGAAATTCAAATCGCTGCCATGGATGTGGAAAAATCGGGTGAGCTTATCCATCTGGCTAGAAAGCAGAACCTGCCTACGTTTAGTGTGGGGGCCAGATATATCGAAACTGGTGAAGCTGTAAATCCACGACTAACTGACAGCGGGAAAGATCCCCTCATTATTGGCGGCAGTATGTCGATTCCATTGTGGTTCGGGAAGAACAAGGCGCGGGTAAGGTATGCTGAAGAGGGGAAGAAATCCGCCGAAGAAAAAGAAAACTCTGTTGAGAATACAATGCATGTGCAATTGCGAAAGGCTTTTTTCCAAATGCAGAATGCCCATCGTTTGGTGGTGCTCTATCGTGATCATTTGATTCCTCAAGCGAATCGATCTATGCAAATCGCCGAAGAATGGAACCGCAACCGCAAAGGCAGTGTATCAGAAATATTGGAAGTGCAAAGCGTATGGTTTAACTTTAATCTTGCCTGGCTTCGTGCGTGCGTGGATTATGCTCAAGGGTTTGCCGAATTGGAAAGAGTTGCAGGCGGTTCGTTATCCTCTGTGATGGAATCAGGAGAGTGAAATGAAAAAATTTTGGATAGTTTCTTTACTTGGTTTATTTTTCTTGTCAATTATGAATATCACGGATGTAAAAGCGGATATTTATAAAGATGCTCGCGAACGATTGCATAAGCAGGATAAGCCCGGATTTGTTAAAGAACAAATTTCCAATACTTATAATGCGTTGCCTGCTGAATTGCCGCAGGCTGTTTCTTTTCCTGAAGTCACCAATCTACTCGAGCAGTATGACCATAAACGAGCGGATACACTAGAAACAGTGATTCGAGAAATCGCTCCCCTTTTATTGAGTGAGGAGTCCATTCAAATTCAAGAGCAAGCGGAAGATTCTTCTGTGGATGCATTACTAAGCGGCCAGGTTCAGCTGGAAACGCTGCTAAGTATCACTTACGCCAGAAATTCATCGATCCAGGCGGCATGGGAGGCGTGGCAGATCGCTTTGGAACGGTATCCACAAGCGGCTTATTTGGAAGGCATTTTGAGACAATACAACTCGTTCACCAAGACGCTGAATTTACTGATGTCTGGGATGCAGCCTCAACGGGAAATGATTGATACACAATGGCCTTTTCGGGGAGTGACTGCCTTGCGTGGGGATATTATTCAGAACGATATACAGAGTGCCCAAATGGATTATGCCATTGTGCTTCGCGATGTATTGACGCAAATGAAAAAAACATTTTACGACTATGTTTATATTCATCGTGCGATAAATATTACACGAGAAAATGAAAACCTGTTGAGGCAGATGTTCGATGTGGTTTCACAAAAATTTGAGGCGGGAGAATCTTCCTATAACAATGTACTCAAAGTACGGGTGGTGCTTTCTAAACTCTCTGACGATCTTATCACGTTGGAAGATCAGCAGAAAACCATTGCGGCACGTGTGAATACGCTAATGAATCGTGCTCCTCACGCACAGCTGGGACAGGCAGCCAATCCCGATTTACATGGAGTTGAAGAATCATTAGAAACATTGTATGAAGCCGCAAAGCAAAATCGGCAGGAAATCAGAAAAACACGTTATCAATTGGAACGGACAGAGAACATGATCGCCATGGCGAAGGAAATGAATCGTCCTGATCCAACTCTAGGCGCCAGTTATTTCCAAACCCGAAGTGGATTAATGAGCGGTGATATGAAGAGCAAAGGCACGTTCAAGCCTGTTCCGCGGCAACCTGTCCGTCCCTGGTTTGGGCAGCAAGAAGCGTTTATTGCCGAAATGCAGGAGCGCAGGCAGCAGCTAAATGAAAAAGTGGAACAGACTGTCTATCAAACATTGTTTGATGTGAAAAAAGCTCATTTCTCACTCGATGCGGCACAAAGGGAAGTGGAGCTTTATAGAACATCGTTATTACCCGATGCCGAGCAATCGTTGAATGTCGCTGAATCGGATTACCGGGGTGCCAGGATTGATTTTCTGGACTACCTGGATGCACAGCGCACATGGCTGGATTTTAACCTGGCCTATTTCAGAGCACAGCGTGATCAAGGTTCTTCGTTGGCGGAATTGGAACGCTCAGTGGCAGTGAGTTTGAGTAATTAGTTTACGGTGGAAGTTCAATGAACGGAGTATACGTAGATGCAAAGGCGCAGGCAAGGACATAACAACACAGGCGAGGACGCCTGCTCTCATACACCATTTCTGTAGGGGCGGTTCGGGAACCGCCCATAACGGGGAACGCATTCTCTACACACGGTTTTCCGTGAAAGCATGAAACAAAACAGGAGTTATACAATGAATAAGTTTAAACGTATTTTTGAATATAAAATTTCTTACCTAATTGCCGGTATATTGATTGGTTTGCTGTTTTATGGCCTGTTCTTTTCATCCGGTAGAGTAGACCAAGGACAAGCGGAAGCAGAAGCAGCCAACGGGCAAGAACCAACTACCTGGACCTGCTCGATGCACCCGCAAATCCAACAGCCTGAACCCGGGCAATGTCCAATTTGCGGTATGGATTTGATCCCGATTGAAACAACGGAGGAAGATACCGGTCCACGTGAGTTGGAGATGAGCAAGGCGGCTATGGCCTTGGCTGAGATTCAAACCGTGCCGGTGCGGCGGAATTTTGTCGAGCATGAACTTCGGCTTGTCGGTAAAGTGGAATACGACGAAACGCGGATCAAATACATAACCGCCTGGTTTCCAGGACGGTTGGAGCGTTTATTTGTTGATTATACAGGTACACCGGTGCGCGATGGTGATCATCTGGTTGAGATTTACAGTCCTTCTTTATTGACGGATCAAGAAGCATTGTTGCAGGCAAAAAATGCAGTGGAGAATCTTGGTAAATCGGCCTCTGAGCAAGTATTGAATAGCCGTCTTAAAACACTGGAACGTGCACGTGAACGGTTACGTCTGCTGGGGCTGACGGATCAACAAATCAAAGACATTGAAGAAAAAGGAACACCTTCCGACCGGGTGACTTTTTATTCTCCGATCAATGGAGTAGTTATCCATAAAAACGCGATGGAAGGCGATTATGTGCAAACGGGAACTCGGATTTATACGATTGCGGATTTGTCTTATGTGTGGGTGAGGATGGATGCGTATGAGTCCGATCTGGAATGGATTCATTACGGGCAGGAGGTGGAGTTCACGACGGTTTCCTATCCCGGTGAAGTGTTTAAGGGACGTATTTCGTTCATCGATCCATTTTTGAACGAGAAAACCCGCACGGTGAAAGTACGGGTGAATGTCAAGAATCCGAACGGGAAGTTGAAACCCGAAATGTTTGTTCACGCGGTTGTCCGCTCTAAGGTGAATTCGGAAGGGGATGTGTATGATCTCAACCTGGCGGGCAAATGGATCAGTCCCATGCATCCGGAAATTATAAAAGATAAGCCCGGAACTTGCGATGTATGCGGAATGCCTTTGGTCAAGGCGGAGACGCTTGGGTTTATCGGAACTCAACAAAAAGATGCAACTCCGCCTTTGGTCATTCCCGATTCGGCCCCGTTGATCACAGGAAAACGGGCGGTGGTTTATATCCAGGTTCCAAATCAAGATAAACCGAAATTTGAAGGCCGTGAAATTGTGTTGGGGCCACGCTTAAAGGATCATTACATCGTGCATTCTGGCCTTGCAGAGGGTGAAGAGGTGGTTGTGAAAGGCAATTTCAAAATCGACAGCGCCCTGCAGATTCAAGCAAAACCAAGCATGATGAGTTCCGCAGAGGTTGCCGCAGAACCGGCTCATTCACCAGGCATGAGGCAAGCCCCTCAAGCACCGGAAAAACAATCAATTCCAGAAAAGGTGTTGCCGGACTTGTTGTCAGTTTATGAGAAAATGCAGGATGCCTTGGCGCAGGATGATCTTCAATCGGCTCAATCGGCTTCAAAGGACTGGGTGGAAATCGTCACGCAGCATGATTTAAGTGAAGAGATTGAAATGCCCGGTCATGGAGTTATGCATGCCAAGGATCTGAGCGGGGCGAGAGAAGCGTTTCAAAAAATTTCAAATACGCTCATTGCGGCATTGGAACAATATGGGGCACCTAAAGAAACCATCCATGTTTTGTATTGCCCCATGGCTTTTAATAACAAAGGAGCTTATTGGCTGCAAAAGGAACACGAAGTTCGTAATCCATATTTTGGCGAATCTATGCTGACGTGTGGTGAGGTGGAAAAATCCATTGAACCGAAAACTCAAGTGAATGCAAAAGAAACCAAAATCGTGGAGAAAGAAATTGTCATCCCGCAAAAATTTATAAAGGGTTATTTAGACGGCTACAAATCTTTAAAGACGGCGCTGGTGAATGACAACTTGAACGCGGCCAAAAAAGCAGCTGAGGAAATTCAAAACGCCGGAGAAAAAATGGGCGAACCAGTGATGACGGAATTTACAGCCCAGATTATTGAAGCGGAAACAATTTCGGATGCCCGATTGGCTTTTTCTGTTATTTCGGATGTTCTAATTGATTTGGTGAAGGAAGAAAATCCTGAAGATACGGCTTTATATGTCGCCCATTGTCCCATGGCATTTCAAAATCGGGGAGCCGACTGGCTGCAATGGGAAAAAGAGATCCGTAATCCATATTTCGGTGATGCCATGCTCACGTGTGGAGAGATTACGGAAACCATCCTAGTGGAGGAATAAAATCAGCTTAGAGAATCAATTATGCTTGACTCTATTATTCGTTTTTGTTTGGAAAATAAACTTGTTGTCACACTGGTTGTATTGTTTATTATTTTATGGGGAATCATTGTAGCGCCCTTTGATTGGCAGATGACCTGGTTGACCCGCGATCCTGTGCCGGTCGATGCGATCCCGGATATCGGTGAGAACCAGCAGATCGTATTTACCGAGTGGATGGGGCGTTCTCCGCAGGATGTGGAAGATCAGATTTCATATCCTCTAACTGTTTCACTGCTGGGAATACCTGGAGTGAAGACAATTCGAAGTTATTCCTTTTTTGGTTTTTCCTCGATTTACATCATCTTTGAAGAAGATATTGAATTTTATTGGTCGCGTTCCCGTGTCTTGGAGAAATTGAACAGTCTGCCAGCCGGAACCTTGCCGGCAGGAGTGCAGCCCGCTTTGGGGCCTGACTCAACCGCGCTGGGGCAGATTTTCTGGTATACGCTCGAAGGGTATGACAAAAACAGCAATCCAGCGGGGGGGTGGGATCTGGATGAGCTGCGCAGTATCCAGGATTGGTATGTCCGTTATGCACTCATGTCAGCCAAAGGCATCAGTGAGGTGGCGTCGGTGGGGGGGTTTGTGCGGGAGTATCAAATCGATGCCGATCCGGACGCCATGCGCGCGTATAACGTAACACTCGGCGATGTGTTCAACGCTGTGCGTATGTCCAACGTCGATGTCGGCGCACGCACCATCGAAGTCAACAATGCCGAGTATATCATCCGCGGACTTGGATTTTTGGAAAGCCTTGACGATATCGAAGAAACGGTTGTCAAAGTAAATGATAATGTTCCTATCTTAATTAAAGATGTCGCCCATGTTTCTACCGGACCCGCTTTGCGCCGGGGGGCTCTGGACAAGGCGGGAGCAGAAGCGGTCGGCGGTGTCGTTGTGGTTCGCTACGGCGAAAATCCGTTAGAAGCGATAAAAAATATCAAAGCGAAAATCGAAGAAATCTCGCCGGGGCTGCCTGAAAAAATCTTGGACGACGGCACAGTCTCCAAAGTGAAAATCGTGCCATTTTATGACCGCACCGGTTTGATTTATGAAACGTTGGGGACTTTAAAAACAGCCCTCACTGAAGAAATATTGGTGACCGTCATCGTCATTATCGTCATGGTCTACCACCTGCGAAGTTCCATACTGATTTCAGCCCTGCTCCCACTGGCGGTATTGATGTGTTTTATCGCCATGAAAAATATTGGCGTAGACGCCAATATTGTGGCTCTTTCCGGTATCGCCATTGCGATTGGAACCATGGTGGATATGGGGGTGGTGATCTGCGAAAATATACTTAAGCATTTGGAAAAGGCAGATGATAATGAAAACAAGTTGGAAACGATATTCCGTGCCACTTCTGAAGTGGGCAGTGCGGTACTGACAGCAGTAGCCACCACCGTCGTAAGTTTCCTACCTGTGTTTACCATGACGGCGGCGGAAGGGAAACTTTTCAAACCCCTGGCATATACGAAAACGTTTGCTTTGATCGCTTCCATCATTGTCGCATTGACGATCATCCCCCCCTACGCGCATACGCTGTTTACGGGCAAACTTCGCGGTAAATGGCTGAAGGATTTGGCTTTTGGCGGATTGTGCGCTGCTGGATTAATTATTTTGTTTACGATTTCTTTTTGGGCCGGTTTGATTCTGTTGGGGTTCGGGATTTATCACTTTGTTCAATATTTAATCCCCGAATCTTTCAAGAATTGGATTCCAATGGTAATTAATGGATTAGCCCTTTTAATCGTAGTGACCATTTTGAGTAATCATTGGCTTCCGCTGGGGCCGGATAAAGGTGAATTCCTCAACTGGATATTTGTCGCACTTTTACTGGGAAGTGTGCTTGCGTTAATTCAAGTGTTCCAATACTGGTATGAGCCAATGTTGCGCTGGTGCCTCGTTCACAAAATAATCTTTCTGGTATTTTCTACTGGGTTGGTATTGTGGGGAGGTGTCATCTGGCTTGGATTTGAAACAGTTTTTGATTTTCTGCCAAAACCCGTGATGAATGCGCCGATTGTCTCGGATATCCGGCATAAATTCCCTGGCTTAGGTGAAGAATTCATGCCTCCGCTGGATGAAGGTTCCTTCCTTTACATGCCTACAACTATGCCCCATGCCTCGATCGGCGAAGCGTTAGATGTTCTGGAAAAATTGGATATGGCAATCCAAGGGATTCCTGAAGTGGAACAGGTCGTGGGGAAGATCGGACGAGTGGAAAGCCCATTGGATCCGGCCCCGATTTCAATGGTTGAATCAATCATCAACTATAAATCTGAATATAAAACAGATGAATCAGGACACCGGCTGCGTTTTAAGTATGATTATGAGAAAGATGAATTTGCCCGAAATGCTGAAGGCGAACTCATCCCC
>CAZXSQ010000144.1:10442-13274 GCA_964643335.1 uncultured bacterium | reverse complement strand
CCATCACCAAGATCCGCATCGATTAGACCATCACCATCATCGTCAATCATGTTGTAATATTCTTCGTCTATCAGGCCATCACCATCGTTATCAATGAAATCACCTGGGGGGGTGTCATCATCCACATAAATCGCGATGGGATGTGAAGAAACGATTCTTTGCAACGGAAGGCTGACCCCCAATTCAACCGGGATAACACCCATAATGAGTGGATTAAATGTCAACGAACGTGTCCCGGGCAGAAAATCAATCTGCACCTCTCCCATAACTGTGTTTTCTGTAAAGAATGTATCGAATGTATCCAAGGCAATTCGGTCATCGTTCACAACCAAATTGGCATTCTGGCCAAAATCCACCGCGTCGATTCCGATAACAGCCTTGGGTGGAGACTCCTGGGAACTGTCAAGCAAGATATTGTCATTACTGGCCAGAGGGCCTTCACCCGGTTGTGTCAAATCCTGGAATTGGAATCGAGGACGTGGCCGGCCGATCATGGTATAAGTCGTACCGGTATTTCTTTTGCCCATCCCGACACTTGCCACGGCGGGAATTGAACGAACATTCTCTGTTTCTCCCAAAGTAAATGAAGATACATTGGTACCAATAGAAATATCACCGGAATCAATGAATGGTATAAATGAATCCAGATTTCTCAATCGGTCACTGGTCTGAATTCCGATATAAATATCGGGACCCGCAGCATCTCCTGTACGAGTACTGGGAGCTTTCAAATTACTTAATGCATTGTCTTCAGCCACCGGCATCACAAATGTAAAACCTTGGACCACCGGAAATCCGAACAAGTCTTCCGCATTGGTGCGTCCGTTCTCTTCCGTAAATTCAAATAAGTATCTTATTTGCCCCTCGGTCAGCCCCAAATAAGGCCGAAGAACATTGATCATCAAGTCGAAGAATAAACAATCCGGGTCCATGTAACATTCTAATGAACCCAAAGGTGGACGGGGTTCACTGGGTGGATCCGGCATTTCAACCACACCCAAAAGAGAAGCGGCAAGATTGCCATCCCCAAAAAGGAAAGGAGCAATACTTTTACCTTGTGCGCCTCCAGCACCACCTAGACCACCAATCTGTCCTGGGATCAATCGGGTAAGAATACTTCGAATCGGCGATGTGGGTGACATGACCTCATCCGGAGAAATAGCAAATTGCTCAATATCAATATTGTTTTTATCTAATTTAATTAATTGATCAACACCACGATCATATTTACCCCGGGTACCACCCAATTCACGGTAAAGAAATATGCCACCTACCTCATCCGCCACAAAATTTTTGAGAATATCCTGCGTGACCACACGAGGCGTCAATCCATCGGCAAACGGTTTCCTTGGACCAAATGGAACATAACTCGTGAAATGAGAAGGATTATCCCCAACTGAATCCATTCCCACGATAAAGGTCTCTCGAGGAATACCAAAATTATTCAGAGGCATGGTCAACGGATAGGTGATATCGACCGCTTCTCCTCCTACAGTGACAGTTCTAGTTTCTGTCAACAATTCCCCGGACTCTGCGTCGGTTGGAAAATTATAAAACCAAGGGCTGTAGAAAAAGGACGGGTAAAGATTAGTCTGCTCCATCACACCCGCTTGAGCAACAGCGAAGGCTCCAGCGGAACGGGCACCGGAATATTCTGGACGTGACAAATTAGCCATGAGTTTTGTTACAGCAGCCAGGTTCAACCCGATCCAGTTCACCCGGACTTCTTTTAAGAAATATTCCTGGTCTTCCCGGCCAACAAAATCAATTCCGAGAACAGAAGTTGGCTCGGAATTCGCATCGATCCGGTTGGTATTGTTTAATTCGCTAACAACGCTAATAATACTGACAATGTCGCCTTGAAAGACAGCAGGAACTATGTACTCTCTACTGACAGAAGGCTCGGCCCCGGTTGTAGGGGGAGCGGGGAACACTTCTTCCGCAAATTGCTGACTTGGAAAGCGGTTCTCGAACAACGTGTCATCCTGCAATTGCATCCTTAGGGCTTTGATTTTAATACCATTTGCAGGAATACTGACCTCAAATGTATCGCCATGAAGCAAATCAATAGAGGTTTGCGCCACCACGTAGAAATCGGGAGTTTGATCCATAAAGGTATGAAGCCGTGTCGTCCCCGGCCGAGGCTTAAAAACAACGACAAAATGCCTGGGATTTGCCGGATCCGGAATGATTTCCGGTGGTTCGATCAAATCGATTGGGGTATCGCTGTTTTGATCTCCAACGGCAAAATTAAACCCTTCATTTGATCCGGCGCTTTCTTTAAAAATAGCCAGACCACTTGTGAGTGCAGATGCAGTCAAGGGTAAGAAATCCTCATTGATGTCCAGACCTGAAATTTCGTTGCCTTCTTCATCCACCGTCAGGTCTTCAAATTGCACTCTGATCTCCACAATTTCCTGGAATCGGATAGAAGGAACCACTCCAATTTCTCCACGTTGGATAAATGGAAATGTGGCAATAGGAATGTTTAACAAAGGCGTTCGTTTGGAAAGGGGAGAGATTCCTGTGGGGTTCACATTTTGAGCGTCAGCCTCGTAACAGGCCCCTATTAGCAATGTTAAAACACTGAAAAAAACCACAAAGGAAACTCGCCAAAGTTTTTGTTGTAAGCGTTTCATACTATTTCTCATTGAAACCTCTCTTACTGTCCGGGGTAGATAATTTCATTTTTATTGTGATATCAATATGGGCTACAGAAGTATTTTGGAGTCCATAAGATAAAACATCTTTATAGAAAGTATTTTATTGTACAATTCCAGAGGGGATTGAACCGAACGCTTCTTTTGTATAAGAAACAAGTTTTAATTTCAG
>CAZXSQ010000144.1:0-10432 GCA_964643335.1 uncultured bacterium | reverse complement strand
AATAGTTTTATCAATCCACTCGGAATCACCTCTCCCATCTAAAAAGACAAGTATTGAAACCGTAGGCTACCTGTAACTATATAATGCTCCAATCAATAATGTCAAGTTTAAGCTAAATAGGTAAATAATCTTCAATTAAGTCCTTCATAGTTCAAGGCTTTGACAAAAAAATAGAACTCAAAAATTAGTTTAGCCATGAAAAACCTTTTTTGTTAGTACAATAAAACCTCAATATTTTAAATTTTCTGGTCCGGATTTAAACTCTTGTTTGCATCAATAAAATATAAAGAAACAATATAATGTATTTAGTCAAGTGAAATTACCCCAATATATAGATACTAATAGAGTTCCCCATTTCATAACGTACACCACTATTGATTAAGAAATGATTCTGAATTATTTTGATTAAATCCTGAAGATGGGTATGTGGATGTATCAATAATTATCCTGCCAATAAGTTACTGAATTCCATTCATTCATCATTTCTCCCACAAAAGCAGACAAACCGTATATCCCACCCGTATGAATGAATAATATTCGAGAGCCTTCGGCAATTCGGCCTTTTGTTATTTCTCTGTGTACACCAAACAATGTTTTGGCTGTATACACCGGATCAAGGAAAATCGCTTCCCGTTGAACAATATGACGGATAAACTTCAATTGCTCCGAATTGGTTATGGCGTAGCCTCCTCCGATATAATTGTCGTACATCAGCACATTTGTTGAATTGATTTCCACTTGAAATCCACATCGTTTTGACGCTTGATTTACATCAGATAAAACTTTGTCGCTAAAATCTTTGATGCTTCCACAAACCAATATGCCCAGTATTTTGGACTGAAAGCCGTACAGTTCATTTCCCAATAATAATCCCGCATAAGTTCCACCGGAGCCAACCGCACAAACGATGTAGTCCGGAAACCAATCTTGGTCTTTGCATTGCTGTTGGATTTCTTGAACCGCCTCGACATAACCCATCAAACCGACGGGATTCGATCCGCCCGTCGGAATCATATAGGGGCACCTGCCTGCCGATCTCAATTCACTTTCGATTTGATGAAAAATCGAGTCGATTTCAGTGGCATATTGATTTTTTGATATGTACCGAACCTCTGCTCCCGCTAATAAATCCAGTTGGAGATTACCATGGGGGAAAGACGGAGCATCTCCGGCAAGTACCAATAAACAGTCCAATCCCAGCTGGCGAGCAGCAATCGCGGTTGCCCGGGCATGGTTGGATGTAACGGCTCCGCAAGTGACAACACTATCACATCCGTGATTCAATGCATCGCATAATAAATATTCTAACTTGCGAATTTTATTTCCAGATAATACAGTCCCGGTAAGATCATCCCGCTTGACGCGAAGATCAGCCTTCCACTCTTCGCTGAGATGCGGTAGCGGTTCCAAAGGGGTTGGAATACGTGCTAATTGTATCTTATTGGGCAAAGGGAAGGTCACTTACCTGCCGCCGGAGCTTTCTCTTTTTTACTCTCTTCTTTACTCGGTTCCGGTTTGCTTGCCTGCTTAGGCTCAGAACCGGTTTTTCGGCTATTGTTCGGCTGGACATCGGATTTCCCCACAAAAACTACCCCTTCTTCAATTTTAAGTTTAGAAGCCGTAATATCACCACGAAGTTCTGCCGAACTGCGTAATTCAACCAGATCAGAAGCAACGATGTTACCGGTAATCTTGCCTTCAACAATGATGCTGCCAACAGCGATTTCCGCTCTCACTTCACCGGTCTTGCCAATAATCAAATTTCCCTCGGACGAAATATCCCCATTAAATTTACCTTCAATTTTAAGCCCCTCCTTAAAACGAAGGGTACCCTCAAATTCGGTATCTTTTCCAAGGGTTGTATAAGGTTGTTCATCCCGGCGTTGCGGAGCAGAAGATACCGGTGCAGTCTGTGCAGAAGAACTCTGACCTGCTCGTTCATTTCTCAAAATATCCACGACGATTCATCCTCCACGGTCAGCCAAAAATTAACGGACTCCCTGGCAAGTAATATGATACCTTTCCCACTTGGAGCCTAAAGATGCCTTCAACATACCAAGCAAAACCTCGGCTGTCAATCATAACAAACAAAAATATTGACATCCTTTAATCTTAGAATATAATTACATCCAATTCCTATTATATTTTGTAAATAATTACAAGAAGAGTTGAGGACGATGAGGCTGAATCGGCACCTGTTTTCGGGTGCCGTTTTCATTTCTAATGAATTTTGCATTTACAGATATATTTTTCTTCCTGTGTAGGTTCAACCTGTTCTCGCAATTTTCCATATTCTGAAGTAAAGTAACCATACCTCATTAAATATTCGATAACAGGGGGAACATCATGCAAATACGACAATCAATAAATATTATCGGTTTTCTCTTACTGTTAAATACGCTCCCAAATACTCAAGTTTCACAAGCCTTACCGAATCAATCCGATGAATATGCAAAATATGCAGCACAAATAACAAATTATTTAAAAGTTGAAATTTCTCATGCACTCCCTGAATTTTTAAAGAAAATGCATTATGGGCAAAATTGGCTTGATTCTTATACCACATTGATAAAACAAATAAACAAGAAACAAGAGCCTGATTTTTCAAAACTTAGCCTAATATGGAGCCAAATTCCCCAAGAAAAAGGCCCCTCTACTTTATTCACAAAGACTGCAAAGAAAACCTTAAACCAAATATCCGATCAAAAAGATATAAAGTCCCCCAAAAAGATCACTGACACCCTCGATGCGATTGCCAAAGAGCTCGTGTTCGAAATTGAAGCGCTAAACAGAATTGAACGTTACCGGCGACGTGATGTGAATCTTACTGTAAAACAGCCAGATGGTTTCCCAGCTCAAAACGTCACTGTGAAAATAAATCAATCGAAACACCATTTCCTGTTCGGCTGCAATATCTATCGCTGGAATGACGGCAACACCAAAGAAGATCGATTATACAAGCAAAGATTTGCAGAACTGCTTAATTATGCAACGCTGGGATTTTATTGGGCTTCTTATGAGCCACAGAAAGGATCAACACGAGAAGATCATTGGCGGCAGGTTGCCAAATGGTGCAAAGCTCATGACATCGAACGAAAAGGGCATCCACTTGTTTGGAATTACGCCGATCCACGTTGGCTGCCCGATGACCCTCAAAAGGTATTCCAGCTACAAATGTCTCGAGTCAAACGCGAAGTCTCTCACTTTGCAGAAATTATAGACATGTGGGATGTGGTAAATGAAGCCACTGCTTTTGACCGAAACTCTTTCTGGGAAAGATCTCCGAAATTGACCGCGATGTGGGAAAAAATCGGCCAATTCAAGATGCCCCAAATTGCTTTTGAAACCGCCCGGCAGGCTAATCCTGAAGCCATGCTGGTAATCAATGATTATTATCTCAGGACTCGGGAAGATGCCGAAAAAGATCGATCCATTCGCAGCGAGGATAGAGAAATATACGAAGATGTAATTCGTTCTTTGAAAGATAAAGCAGGTAAACCTCTTTATGATGTGATTGGTATACAATCCCACATGCACGGCGGGGCTTGGAGTACCGAGAGAATTCTGAATGTTATTGATCGTTTCGCTGAATTCAATGTTCCATTGCATTTCACCGAAACTACCATTGTTTCTGGCTCAAGAGTCCGTGGAGAAAGAAGGTGGGGCGAAACAACAGAAAAGGGAGAAATTAAGCAAGCGGAAGAGATCGAACGCTTTTATCGCACTGTCTACTCTAAACCCGAAGTCGAAGCACTGACCTGGTGGGATTTTTCCGATGATCGGGCCTGGCAGGGCGCTCCGGCAGGCCTTGTGCGAAAAGACATGTCGCCAAAACCGGCGTATGAAAAGCTAATGTCTCTCATCAAAGGAACCTGGTGGACAAACGAAAAGGCACAAACCGATTCAAATGGCAAATTGACGATTCGAGCTTTTACAGGAACACATGAAGTCAACATCACCACAGATTCAGGCAAAACCATCAAAAAAACTTTTGTCCTGAACCCCGGAAAACAAGCCAAAGAATTAACGTTAAATCTGGAATATTCTGAGAATTAAGGATTTAACGACTTGATCAAAGAATATAATTTCTTAGCGATAACTTTCACATCGTGATTCTCCATGGCAAAATTTCGTGCATTTTGACTGTATTCTTTCCATTGCTGTTCATCCTCAAGAAGCGATTGAATGGAATGAATAAGCTTCGATTCATCCCCCTCTGCACACATACCCAAACGATAATTGGTTAAAATCGAATCCGGATCAACATGAAGAGAAAGCACCGGCGTTCCCCACTTAAACGCCTGTACAAAAGTATTGGGGTAACCCTCTTTCAACGATGTATTTATAAAAAGATAATGTTCGGCAAAAAGCGTTTCGGTTTTTTCGAATGGCACACCAGGCAAAAAAGTAATATTATCCAGTCTATCAGCTTGGGAAGAAATTTCCTCAAACAAATCAGGGAAATTCGCTTCGGGGCAAACCATGGTGAAACTCAAATGAGGCAAAGCCTTGGCGATTTCTATATACACATGTGGATTTTTCCAGTTTTCACATCGCCCCACCCAAAGTACCTTTTTCTTTTTCTCAGGCAATGTTTCTGGGATTCGATGAGCTGAAGGTAGTACAAGGCTATTTAATCCATAATTATTAAAGAGCATTTCACTTTGATCCTGGGTCTGGGTAACCACAGCGGCCGATCTTTTCAAACCAAACATATACAATTTTCCATACAACCACCCCCGTTTTTTTTCATGTGTTCGATCAACATCCCAAGAATGTGATGTCATAAACAGAAACGGTTTTTTCTTGAAATTTGCAGCGAAAGCGGTAATTCCTGTCTCTATTCCTCCTCCTCTTTGAATAAATAAACTGGATTTCAAGGATAAAAGCAGTCTGAGTATATCCCATGCTCCCAATAGAGAACGAGCGAATGGTTTTATCCGGGAAGCCATCTTGTATACTTTTATTTGGTCTTTAACAAAAAATTCCTGGGGGCCTGATCCGCGAGTTATAAACTGGATGTTTACATTATAATTCTTGGCCAATTCTTTTGATAAAAACACCAATTGCAACTCCGCCCCGCCAAAGGGTTGTGGTTCATCCGGGCGAAAAAGTTTTTGTGCCCAAAGTGACACAATTGTTAAGTTCATAGTCTTTCTGACCCTTTGTGGATTCATGTCATCCGGCGATAATAGCCTTCTTTAACATAAAATCAAAAGGGATGCTAAATGGTGAAAAAATTAAAATCGCAACGCAAAAAAAATAAACGTACGAGGAGAAGATAGGTAATGACAGTCTTAGTCACCGGTTGTGCAGGGTTTATCGGAAGCAGGCTAAGCGAACTTCTCCTTCAACGTGGAGAGATCGTTCTTGGGCTTGATACTTTCACAACTTATTATGATCCAGCATTAAAAAGAGAAAATTTAGAAACATTCAAAGACTATGAACGCTTTCAATTCATCCAGAAAGACCTAGCCACTGACGATCTGCAGCCAATACTTGAACAGGTTGAATGCGTCTTTCACACAGCCGGCCAGCCTGGTGTTCGAGGCAGCTGGGGAGATCAATTTGACGAATACCTGCGCAATAATGTTTTAGCCACCCAAAGACTTTTAGAGTCTATCAAAAAAGTAAATCGTAACATCAAAGTGGTTTTTTCCTCATCTTCTTCTATTTACGGCAATCCTGAGCAGCTTCCCACTTCCGAGAAAGCACTGCCACGCCCCTATTCTCCTTATGGCACAACGAAGCTTGCTGCTGAGCACTTGTGTATGCTCTATCATGCAAATTATGGTATTCCGGCGGTTGCATTACGTTATTTCACTGTATATGGGCCTTTTCAACGTCCGGATATGGCGTTCCATATTTTTATCAAAGCCCTGCTTGAACACACACCAATCATTTTACTCGGTGACGGTTCTCAAACCCGTGATTTCACCTTTGTGGATGATATCGTTCAAGCCAACCTGCTAGCGGCCACCAAACCGGTCGAAGGGGACATTTTCAATATCGGAGGTGGAAGCCGTATTTCGTTACGTGAAGTCATAAACATGCTGGAGAAGGTAACCGGCATTGCTCCGGTAGTTGAAATTCAGCCGCCGACAAAAGGCGATGTACGTGACACATCCGCGAATATCGTCAAAGCCCAAAGCCTATTGGAATATGATCCCAAAGTCACACTCGAAGAAGGACTCAAACATCAATTTGAATGGGAAAAAACACTCTATTCAAGATAGAAATTCAATAGTATCAAGCTGTTATACTCTGTAAGGGCAATCCTGTGTGATTGCCCTTTTTTGTTGTATTATCAAAGTCATGTTGAGTTTAAAGACTTTCTTGCCGGTTTAACCAACACCACTCTGCTTTTGAGCACAGCAATGTCTTCAAGTAAAGTCGTTTGATACCGCTGACATAAAGGAATTTTTCCTGCTTCATCGATAACTCCCTGAAAACATTCTTTTTCCCACGTCAAAATGACGAATCCCGATTGTTGAAATATTTCTCTGAACTCAAACCAGCGCAGCCGATTCTGGTGAAAAGGACCTTTAGACCATCGTTTCCATGTTTCATCCTCATAGCGAAGAAAATGCATCGGGCTGATTTCAGGATTCCGATGTTGAAGATGATCCGAGTGGTCAATAAAGTGAATCATCCACCCACCCGGCTTCAGAATTTGATAACATCTTTTCAACAAATTCGATAATTCTTCTTCCTGAACATGCTCAAGTACATTATGTGAGATGATTGCATCAACGCAAAGATTTTCCAATTCCCCTAAATAGTACTCTAAATTCAATGTTTTCAATGCTGAATGAAAATCGTTTGGATAACCTAAAGGTATTTTTTCAATGGATAGACCTATATCCTGTAGAATGGGTCCGGCAGCATATGATTTTTCTCTAACCTGCCGGATAGCGGCATGAAGCATCTTTAAGTCCATGGTTTTTGATACATCGCTCATGACTATCTTGTCCGCACAGGCCATACGAAAAACAAGAGGGATCACCGGTTTCCAACCGGAACCAATTTCCAAGATGCATTTTTCTTTAATGGGTAAAGCATTTGCACGGGCCAGCTCGATCTGATGCAATGCTGACTGTACCGTTTCTTCATCAATTTCTGATAAATGCTTGTGCCGCAGATATCTTTTCCATATAGCCGTGGCAAATGGTAATGAAGCCGTCATACGCTGAAGCCATAAACGAAGCCACCATGGAACCACTATTCAAAATCCTTTTCTATTTCAAAATCCTTTTCTATTTCAAAATCCTTTTCTATTATGTTCTCATTTAATTTGCTTTTATAACTTTTACTCTGACAATATAATTGTAATCATCCAGGATAAGTTTTTTTAAGTTCAGGAGAGAAGAAAATGACCGAAAAAATGACTGATGAAGAATTGTTGGAACATATACATAAAATACGCCATCTACTCGACACTTATCAGAAGCAGTTGGAAAGTGGCAATCAATCCATCGAAGTTGATAACATGCGTGAGGAAATGAGCCGCCTGAATCATTTAAAATTAGAAGCACGCAAAAGGGGTCTATCCACAGAATAAAATAAAATGCACAAAAATGAACATTTCATCATAGCCAATCTAAAAGCTGGGGGTGGAAGGGCTATCAAACAGTTGAAACCCATCCTTCGCTTATTTCAAGAAAATGGCTTGATTCCTGAAATACTAGAGACAAAATATCCACGCCATGCGATTGAACTTGCTGAAACACTAGCCAAAAATGGTGCAAATCGAATCATTTCAGCCGGAGGGGATGGTACCGCATTCGAAGTGATCAACGGCGTCATGCGCAGCGGCCGCCAACAGGATATACATTTGGGGATAATCCCAATAGGTACGGGAAATTCTTTTTTAAGGGATTTTGAAATCAACTCCGGACTGGATGCCGCCAAGCGAATCATTGAAAATCACACCAGCAAGGCGGATATTGGTAAAATAGTCTTCAAACAAAAAGGGATAGAAAACGTTCTATTCTTCCACAACATGATGGGGCTGGGTTTTCTTGCCGAAGCCTGTTGTTTACGGCACACTACACTGAAATTTTTTGGAAAGTATGGCTATCATGCCGCTTTTTTCTACCTATTACCTTATTTAAAATCGTATTCAATGAGGCTGCAAATCGATCAACAACCTGAAATTCAACTATTAACACCGCTTCTGGCCATCTGCAATTCACAATTTACAGGTCGAAATATGCGTATTTCCCCAAACTCTTCAGTAAATGATGGAAAATTTGAAATTATTTTTTCAGAAAAACTCACACGGGCCGAGCTGGTCAAATTCTTTTTTACTCTTCCAACAGCCCGGCATTTGGAACATCCGAAAGTTCAAATTTTAAATGCTACAAAACTGAACATCCATGTCGATACCATCCAATATGCAATGATTGATGGAGAATCCGAAGGCGAACAGCCTTTCAGCATAGAAAATTTACATCAAGCATTAAAAATTTACGTTTGATACATTAAAAAAACGTGTTCAATATAGTTTAATAGATGGGTAAAATAGCGTTTTGAACTTAAAAAGTACGTTATGCCAATAAGACCTGTATAAAAAAAATCGAACCTGAATTTAATTTGGAGAGAAGTGAACCCAAAAAGTACCAAATCCTATGATTGGCTGGAAGACGCGCTTCTCACAGTTTGTCAGAAACTGTTCCCTATGGAATCTTCTGTCAAAGTGCATTCCATTTCACCTCGACTCAATCGTATTTTTCCCCATCAGGATTATGATTTCTCTCTTCAACTCCCGGATACTGATCTAAGAATGATACTGAGATTACATCATGGTATCTTTTCATTCTGGAGTGGCACAGAAAATCTTAAAACCTCAAAAGAATACTCGGTAATGCGTCACGCATACCAAAATAGCTATCCTGTTCCATTTCCCTATATCTTCAGTTCATCTCATCAACCGTTCGGCTGGCCTTACCTGATTATGGACCCCGGTGACGGCATCCGATGGTGGGAGATTGGTGAAAGTTTGCGGATGTTGCAAGAGCAATTGGTAAATTCTCTGGCGGAACAATTGGCCTCGCTGCATTTGTCTATTCCCACAAACCATCCATTAATCCCTGTTGTCACACCGGAAAATCTATTGAAACAGCTTGATCTTCGAGTAAGACAATTAGGTAATCAAGAATTAATTGCTTGTATTCAAAATGCTCATGAACAATCCCTAAAACAAGTTGAATATCCCCAGGTGCTGGTTCATGGTTGTTTTAATATGGATAACATGTTGATTCTAAATAACAAAGTTCGCACTGTCATCAATTGGGAGCACGCCGCCATAGGCGATCTTCGCTGGGACGTAGCTCACACTTCGCTCAGCCTTCAAAGAGACAACGATCGTTCTCTTGCCAACATTTTCATCGCCCGTTATGTCCAATTAATAGGCGATTCATTGGAAAATTTGAATTTTTGGGAAGGCCTTGTAGCGTTACGGAGTTTCGCTTATAGCCAATGGATACGTTCTTTAGATGAAAAAAGTTTTGAAACGGTAGTCGGTTTACAAACCGATTTGTTCGATCACGAAAATTATTATCGCACTCGCGCACTCAAACAATTTAGTTGAAAGCCTCAGCCATTTCTAAACGGTTAAGCATTTCCTTCACCCTACAGGAGAACGTATGTTTTTCGAGTATACAGTTGCGTGCGGATTGCACAATCTTTTTACGGAGACTCGGTGAATCAAGGTAAAATTGGACTTTTTCAACCAAATCGTTTTGATCCGTGTACCAGGCAACCTGTTCATCAAGCGAAAACACTTCATGCAGCTGCGGCACATAATCGCATAGCAAAAAACCTCCCATGACAGGCACTTCGAATACACGCGGGTTTATAAATTCACCTGGCTGGGCGCTATTGATGCTTAAATTCACTTCGCTTGATACATACAAGTCAGCCAAATCCTGACGGGAAGTTATAAATCCACCATAATGATGTTCTTTACCCCAAGTTTTCAGTACTTTCAACCACGTCTCGTGACCATAAACCTTGCATCCATAAGGAAGTAATGCACGGACATATTCGGTCCTTTTGCAGAAATTCGCTAAAACATACCCCCCGAAAAGTATCGCCCAATATCTGGCCCGTTCTAGAGTCATATTGCTACCTTTTAGATATGGACTTAAAAGTGAATTGTTTTGAAACAAATCCAGCACTTCAGTATATCCATTAGGAGGAGGTGCCAACTCAAATAAATCTATGTCATTCAATTTGCCCGTTAACAAATAATCAGCCACTCGCTTTAAATAGTCACGTACCGGGGAGCTCAAATTTTCGAATACATCAATATGAATAGGTAATGAACCCACATAACTAATGGACGATTGATAAAACTCCCGTTTTCTTCCAAGAGGAAGTTCCGGTGACACGCCTGAGTGTAAAACTCCAAGATAGTGTTTTCCGCAAT
>CAZXSQ010000143.1:0-13284 GCA_964643335.1 uncultured bacterium | reverse complement strand
CGCCATGAGGGATTGGATTCATGTACAAGGGTGCAGAGCATTGCATGAGTAAGGAGGATGTTATTGAATCCAGGAAAATCTCCAATGGTCATGCGTTGCTCGCGAATCGCGACAACACGGAGTTGGCCGACATAGTTACTTCCACGAAGATACGACGCACGGAAGTTTTTTTTGAATTCGACTACGGCTCTGCCAGTGAGATGATCAAGACCGTCAATCTCCTTCGTAGAGTACATATAACACTCTGTCGGTTTCCACGTACCCGGAACGACCCCTAAAACCTCATACACACCAGCGAAAAGCCATCTCGCACCTTCCAAGTGGATAAGCGATAGAATATGCTTGCACTGAAAATTCTTCTGGTTCTGGCGTTCTTGCCATTGACGAAACGTGCCATCGAAAAACGCTTCAAGCGGAGTGGGATTCGCACCGGTGGCACAATGAATCTTGAAATCATCAAGTTCCACTCCGGCAAGTTGTATCAGGTCTATGAGTTTCATTATCTTTTCAGATTGAACGATTTGGTAGGCATTTTCTCAAGTGTTTCTTATTTACTCCAGTCTTCAATTTCCAGTGTCTTAATTCGTTCAAAATGGTGTTTGTTACATGTCACAAATACCATTTGATTTGCTATGGCTGTTCCTGCAATTAATAGATCAATATCATCTAATGGCTTACCGCATTTTCTAAGTTCTGCATATATTTCGCTTGAAATCGTTACAGATTTTGTTGTAAGTGGTAGAACAGTATTTTTTGATGCAAATTCAAGAAATCTCGATAATTTATTATCTGCGTCACGATGTTTCAATCCGCTTACAATTTCATAGTATGTTATAATACTAAAACTTAACTTTTTATATAAAGCAAGATAAGAAGTGAAAGATTCAGCAATTTTGGGATGATTCCTGAAGAATAACGATAAGATGTCTGTATCAATCATTGAAGGTTTCACATTCTCTTCTCCTTGAAAATGCAAGCTGACGGCGTTCCCCAACTTCTTTAAAAAAATCATCAAAGTCGTCTTCGGACATGTCGGCCCAATATCCCGCAAATTTCATAATTTCTTCTGCATTATTTGGCTCAGTTTCCAATCCTTTCCTATAGTAATGTATAAAATTATAGAGTTCCGGTAGTTTTTCAGCCGGTATTAGACTGATTTCCTCTGTCAGTCTGCTTTTTATTTCAGACACATTCATCTGTTATGCCTTCCTTAAGGAGTGCGTATAATCAACGGAATGCGAAGCTGATCCGTTTATCTGAGAATTATATCGTGTCTTTCAGTTTTTTTAAACTTTTTTGAACTATACAATGGTTCCTGGATTTTTGCAGCCGTAAATTTCTGTAAGGATAGAGAAAAATCGCTCAAAAGCTGGCTGACGTCATGCCTTTGCCACCAAGAACCATTCTAAAACATTGTATCGTCTTTTTCTGCGTCTTCCTTTTCCAGTTTGTCCGGCGTTGCCCAATGCAAAGTGTACTGCATCGTTCTAAGAAGGGGTAACTGCTCTGGGATTGCATTACCGGCGGGGGAGCCGATGGCAATGATATCCCTTGAAATCATGCGGTAAAGCTTCCAGATAGGAATGACCTTGCCACCCCCCACAGTAGCATGATTTCTGTCGCTTCCCCATAGTACGGCCCACTGATCAAAAGTCTTATTGTGTGGAAGCCAAGGAAATATCTCTTCAATGATGTACTTCCGTCCGGCTTCGAACTTCGTTTGGAACCGTTGCTCTCGCCTCTCCCACGTGTGAGCATCAATTGAGGGCTCGACCTGGATCAAATGATTGTTTATAGGGTGATAGGCAACAATGTCGAGTTCGCCCTTATATCCACCGTGAGTGAGCTTGCCAACCTTGACATTGCGTCGCACAAAGTAACCTTTGTGCTCAAGCCACTCAGCAACGAGTTGTTCAAGATGATTTGCCATGTTTTTTTCCTCGGGCGGAACAATAATATTAAATGGATTTCTGTAATTTATGTTTTGTATTTTCTAAAGTCAAGATTTTTTTCTAATACACTTAGAAGTAGTTATATATTGTTTATAAAAAATTGCATTATAATGATTCATACTTTCGCCAGTAAATGTATTATTTTTTTTAATGTAGTATCAATTTGTAAAGATTTCCATGCTTGAAGCCACCCCTAAATTCATGTACCCTACCCAAATAACCAAACTGGAGAATCGACCATGAATCTTTATAACCGGCGTGAATTCTTAAACCGCTCACTCGCTGCTGTGGGGAGTTTGTCTTTACTAACGTCACGAGAATGTCTGGGAAACAGTTCTGACCAGAGGCCGAATATTGTGTTTCTTTTTGCTGACGATTTAGGTTGGGGCGACCTTGGTTGTTATGGTCATCAGCGGTTGAAAACGCCCAATCTGGATAAGCTGGCTGAGCAAGGTATTTTGTTCACACAATTTTATGTATCCGGGTCCGTCTGTTCGCCCAGCCGCACTGCTATCATGACGGGGCATTTCCCTGCGAGGCATGGCGTTCATGGACATTTTGCACGTACAGAACTGAACGAGCGGCGCGGTATGCCCAACTACCTCGAACCGGAAGTCATGACCGTCACCCGCCTGCTCCAGCAAAATGGATATGTCACCGGATTATTCGGCAAGTGGCATCTCGGGAGCGGGCCAGGCGCTCCTTTGCCCGAGGCTTACGGAATCGATTCTCACCGCACCAATACCAGCAACGATCCGGAAGCGAAAACTACATTCAATCTATGGAGTCCTGAATTCCGCTCCGTAGCCACAAAAATGGTGATTGATGAAACGCTGGAATTCATCGAAGCCAACAAAGATCAACCATTCTTTGTCAACGCCTGGTTCGTTGATCCCCACGCCACCTTGAATCCATCCGAAGAACAAATGGAGCCGTACTCACGCTTTTCGCCCAAAGGCGTCGATTTTCACGGAGCCGAACAGGTCTATTACGCCACCGTCTCCGAAATGGATAAACAAATCGGCCGGTTCATGCAAAGATTGGACGAAATGGGTTTAGCCGAAAACACCATCGTCATCTTCTCCAGCGACAACGGACCGGAAGACATTCACATCAGCAATACGTCACACAGTGGTGTCGGCAGCGCCGGCCCTTTCCGTGGCCGCAAACGCAGTTTGTATGAAGGCGGTATCCGAGTTCCATTTATCGTACGCTGGCCAAAGAATGCACCGGCAGGAAAAGTTGATAACACCAGCGTGATCGGCGGGGTGGATTTGCTCCCTACTCTTTGCAGCCTGGCTGGAGTAGAGTTACCGGACGGTTTGGATTTGGATGGCGAAGATATGTCAAAAGCCTTTTACGGCAATCCCCAACAGCGAACAAAGCCTCTCATGTGGGAATGGCGTTACCGTATATTCGGCCACACACTTCATCGAAGCCCGATGTTGGTCATCCGTGAAGGAAAATGGAAACTGCTGATGAATCCTGATCGAAGCCGCGTAGAACTCTACGACATCCCATCCGATCCCAGCGAGTTGAACAACCTGTCTGAAGAACACCCACAAGTTGTGAAGCGTTTATCCGGAAAAGTCCTCGCTTGGCAGAAAACATTACCCGAATCCCCACTCGATCCCGGAACCGGTTCCAACGCTTACCCCTGGCCTAAATAAATCGGAATCGGGTGACGGGTGCCAAGGGCAAGACCGCTTGCGGTCAGCCCTTGCGGTGGTGCTGTCTGGTACCACTTCCGTCAAAGGCTGGCTTCGCCTTGCCTTTGGCACCCCAAAAAAAACCCCCTTCCGAAGAAGGGGGAACATCAAAAAGTACAATCTGCAAAATCCGTGGATTTGGAGGAGAGGAAGTTAACAATGGGGGAGGTACATACCCATTTTTTTCAATCTCTTTTGTAGTTCGTTAACCTTTATTCCACGTGTGTCTGTTCCTTTTTCTTTGGCAATCGCCGCCGCGACACCCGCTGCTTGACCCGTCAGGTAGCATCCGGGCATGACACGGATCGAGCTTTGCATATAGCGGTCTGTACTGACGCAACGGCCTGCGACCCATACATTGGAGAGCTTTTGAGGTGTTAATATCCGGTAAGGAACACCATAACTCTCTCCTCGACCATAGCGAAGCGTATCAAAATCGGTCTTGTATTCTTGATAGGCTTCATCACCTGAACGGGAGGCATGAATATCGACTGGGTACTTATACCGGCCAATCTCGTCTTCAAAGATTGCGCGTTCTTTGAAATCTTCGAGATCCAGAACATAATCACCCATAATTCGGCGTGTTTCACGAATTCCCAAAGCAGAACCCGTGGTCACCAGTTCCATCTTTTCATAACCCTTGAGATATTCCTTATAATACTTTTCATATTCAAGTAATGATTTTCGTCCCCAGACCACCGCTTCTGTCACTGAACGTTCGTCGGTTCCATCCACACCGAATGTATGGCCGATATTCCCGCCTCCCAAGTGATTACCGATTCGATACATCCCCGGAAGATGCCGGTCTTCCTTGGTGAATACACCATCTTCGAAAGCTTCGGGCAGGAGTTTTTCCTGCATACCCATGCCGAATTCCCGGGCTGTTTTCCAATCGATATCAGCCCAAATGCTGCAAAGCGTACCCGCCATCACATTGTCTTCACTGTCGCCCTTTTCAAAAGGCGCTCCAGCCCAGACACATAAATCACCATCACCGGTACAGTCAATAAAATACTTGGCCTTAACGGCAAAGATACCGCTTTTCGCACCAAGAATCGCCAGGTTGATTCGATCATTCTGGGTTTCAACATCGATCAGCTGAGTTTCGAAGGAAAAATGCACCCCAGCTTCTTGAACAATATTATCATAGATTCTTTTTAGTGCTTCCGGACGAATTGTCCTCTGGCTGCCTGGCCCTGTTCCACTGGCTTCACGCAACCGAGTGAGCACATCGTAACCTACGCCGCCAACCAGCAAATTGACTCCATCGCCAAAATTCTGGAAAACGGGGACCAGACCGGATGTTCCCATCCCACCGAAACAATTACGCCGCTCGATGAGAAAAACGCTGCACCCTTGCCTTGCCGCAGCAACAGAAGCCGCAACTCCGGCAGGACCGCCACCCGCCACGAAGACATCGACTTCGTGGCGGATGGGGATTTCACGTTGAATCATCACAGTCTGCTTTCCAGCAATCCCACCGGACTTGCCGGAGGACTTACCTGAGACCAGCGCAGGAACAACCGTTCCACTAATTCCAACAGTTGCAATTGATTTTTTCAAAAATGAACGTCTATCCATTAATTCAAACCTTCCAACTAATAATTATTTCTTCAATCTAATGATTGTAACTCAAACGTCTCTATTTTTAATATATTGACCAATCATGAACAGCCACAGGTACTGGTACAAAAGCATGGTCAAACAAATTCAATGCCAGGCCATCTTCATCTCCATGATCGAGCAAACCTTCAATGACTAGAACTTGAGGGAAAATATCCAAGTTGGTCAAACCTTCCACGTCATAAATGAAGACCTGGCTTTTAGAAATCTCCGGTCCATTATGATTGGTGGCAATAAAACGTTCGCGGTCATCATCCACACTTGGAGGTATAATAGTAAAGTTCCAGACACCCCCTAAACCATCCATAGAGAAATCAAATGTTCCCAGCACTTCTCCATCAAAAGTGATTTGATCGACTGAACCGGTTCCAGGAATAGCCAGGAAGTAATCTGTATCAGGGAAATAAGCCAGAGACCGGTAGCCCTTTTCAGTATCAATCTGAGCGATAGGCTCTCCACCTTCCGAGGCATAAATGTTAATGACCGGTTCATTCGTGTTTGGAATCAATATATTGCCTTCGGGAATAACACCTTCAGGCATTACCATTGCTTTCCCACTTCCCATTTCATCTTCATCGACCCGATATTGAGTCAACTCTGTAATTTCACTTTCTGAAAAACGAACCCTGGTAGAATACGAGGGGATGGTTGTAGCCGGCTGGTTACCCATAACAAAACATTCATTCGAATTAAAACTGCTCATCCAAGTACATTTGGTTATTTCGTCCGGCAATCGGAAGAACTCTTGAGTTCCATCCGGAGAAATGCGCAGAACTTCACCAATTCCTGAAGGATGTTCAGCGACCTCTGTAGCGGACAAAGGAACGCTGGTGATACCGACATAAGCATTACCAGCCGGATCAAAAGCGATACCAAGCGGCCTGCTGCGAGCGGTATCCTCTCGCTCCCATCGAACGATCTGGACGACGTTAGCAACTAAATTCTCTTCATCCAACTCCACCTCGATGATCATATCATCGCCAGCGTCCACCAAACACAAATTCCCAGGTGTAAACGGCTCTGCACCCACCCATGAAGCACAAAACAACAAAGCGAACATACTAAAAAAAAGGCTAAAATGTTTTATCATAACTTTCCTCCTTCGTTAATGAAATTTAAATAAAACAGCATAAACATTAAACTAATATCCAAAGCGCATAATATCGCCATTGGATTGAAGTCCATTGGACACTTCAAAAGGCGCCAGATCACCACCTCCAGCCGCTTCGAAATCACCGTCCGGACCGAAACTCATCAACGCCCATAAATCATTCGGAGACCCCTGGTCTTTGAAATGCCTGCCTAATAAGGACGGGGTACGGTACCGGTCAGCCATGTTAGGTTCCCAATATGGGTAGGTATTATGGGGACCGCCACCGGCGGTTTGTATATCCATACGGTTGAATTTGTCTTCCGGAACACTGTTCATATAAGGTACAGGGGTTGTCAGTTGAGAAATACGTTTGAAACGGGACATCATGTTCCCTTCACACATACCGTCACCTGCATAGCATCCCCCCGTATATGATCGTGGGGCATTGTTGTAATCCACCCGATAACTTTCGATAGCGGTGCCGATACTTCGTTCATCCGCCTGAGCACCTGCAATTTTGGCCCGCGCCTGTGCATTGAGGAAGTTCGGGACTGCTATTGCAGCTAATATCCCAATAATGGCCACTACAATAAGAAGTTCAATCAAGGTAAAAGCTGAATATTTCATTACCCTTCCTCCCAAAAAAAATTGTTAATTAAAATGCTAAAGTCTATTAACATCGAATTATAGTAGGGAAAACCCTACTTTTAATCGATAGACATGAGCAGACATTGTATTTTTTAGAACGATTTATGAATTGTTACCGGTTTCACCAATGATGAGAAAAGTAGATACAATATATATTAACTATTCGATTTTTGTTCACTTAATCAGCATTTACCAAAATTAATTTAAAAAAATACTTATTGAACACCGATGGTCAACTACAAAATGTAATTCGTTGTAACACCGGCATCCTGCCGGCGGCTATATATTCTATTTATTAGAGACCAAAACGCATAATATCCCCATTGGAATTTAGCCCATTGGAAGGGTCAAAAGGACACAAATTACTTCCGGAAACAGCAGCTTCGAAATCACCATCCGGGCCAAAACTCATTAAAGCCCACAATCCATTGGGAGAAGATTGATTTTTAAAGTGCATTCCCAAACCAGCATTAGGCCTTCGGCGTCCATCCGCGTAAACGGGTTCCCAATATGGATAGGTATTTACAAATTCACTTCCCCTGCTGATATCCATGCGATTGAATTTATCTTCGGGAACCGAGCTCATATAAGAAACCGGTGTCGTCAGATTGGATAAACGTCTTGAACGTGGCATCATGCTTCCCTCGCATGTACCGGTATAACAACCGCCGGTAAACATACGTAGAGGTTGATTGTTGTCGAGCCGGTAACTCTCAATCGCTGTTCCAAGGTTACGCATATCCGCCTCAGCTCCAGCTATTTTGGCACGTACTTGTGCATTAAGAAAATTCGGTACAGCAATAGCAGCCAATATACCTATGATGGCGACAACGATAAGCAGTTCAATAAGTGTAAAAGCAGATTGTTTCATATATTTATTTAACTCCCTTTAATAATTAATCATATATTAATAGATGCAATACCTGCAAAAATAAAGTAGGGAAAACCCTACTTTTTTTGGAGATAGATTTAATTGATAAAAAACATATCTATCATCTCAGAGATTTTGTAACCACCCTCCTTGTATGGCCGATATGCGCTCCGGTGGCATTTTATGTATACGATCATACAAAAATTGCAGCAATTCACCTCGTGTCGTTTTACCCGATACATAATCGTCGGGGAAACTGCACCCTGCCCACTTGATCCATTTCATGCCCACCCCATTACGAATGGGTTCGTTGAGTCTCGCCTCCCATTTGGAAATCTGGAAAAAGCCACGCAAAGTAAAGAATTGTAAAGCCTCAAAATGCTTATCATCAGGATGAGCGTCTTCAAAATAAATAAGCACAGCTTTTTGTTTTAACAATCTCTGTTGTAGTTTGACAATATCGATATAGCGGGGAGGAGTGTCATTTTCAATACTGATACTTGCCGCCACCCCGGCCGCCTGCCCAAGAGCCATCCAACAAGGTTCCATACGCAGCGTGCTGAATCCCACATGGGTTCCCGATACAGGCACTGGTGTGAGTAATCCATTCACTTTCTGAGGAACAATCACGCCGTAAGGCACAGTATAAGGTTGGGTAGGATAGGTGTAGAAACCATCAAGATGAACATGTCCCGGTTCTCTTTTGCGCACAGCGTGCGAATTCAAAGCATAATGGCTTGCAGTAATGCTATCGGAAAAAATAGGCGGGCGGGAACCTTCTTCAACCGGCAGCGCATCATGCGCAGTAAACAAATGCTCACCTTCGATTCTCCTTCCCTCACGAACATAAACCTGCCTCGGAAAGTGTTCATTATTCACAAATTCGTCTTTCGCCAGTCCCCATTCCAGGCAGCGCTGACGAAAATCCTCCGGTAAGTCCGGATCATGCTGCACAAACCACAACAATCCCAACGTGTAATTTTTCAACCGCTTCGCAAATTGATCCCGCCATTCCCACCCGGCGGTAGGCCAAGGCCAGTTCTCTTCCGGAAGGTCTGTCGATACAAAAGAGAGATGCTGGTTATTGGCATCCGCTTTGCCATTGGGAAGCCACCGTAAATTGACAACGCGGCCAATGCCCTCAAATTCTATCTCTTTGCTTCGCTTCCCGGTTAAACGATTGTGTTTAATATCTTCAATTAAGGATACATAATCGCTGCGATTGTAATGATCCGGTTTAGAGATAGGTACTTTATTGTCTTCATCTTTGGTCAAGCATAAACGGTAATTGTATGCCTGGATTCCATTGTCTCCCAAAAAAGTTGTACGGGGACTCACGCACTGATACCGCCATGGTTTATACACTCGTCCGGCCATGGGTTCATAAAAATTGTTATATCCTTCGCGCCCCAGCCGGTAAGAAACTCCTGCCGCAGCAGACAAGTCACCTTCATAGGTGGCATCGATAAATATTTTCCCTTTGTATCGCTCTTTCTTTTGAGTTTGCCGGTTGGTGACCAGGATTTCGGTAATCGCACCTTTTTTTAACACCACATTTTTCGGCAAGGCATTGAACTGCCTCATTTTACGGACGGCAATCTTGTTTTCATGTTCGGCCAGCATTTGTTCGAATACCGATTCCGCTGCATGAGGCTCAAAGCGATAACCTCTTTTACAATCTTCAACTTGTTTGGAATTTATACCGTATTGATCAATATAATAATGCTTAATTCTATGAATAAATTCAGCAAACAAACCATAAGTAACGCCACGGGTTTGAATATCTGCATTTCCCAGACCATTGGCGGGAAGCCCGCCAATATGATCATTGCGTTCAAGGATCACAGAGGTATGCCCACAGCGGGCAGATGCAACCGCTGCCATAATCCCGCCCGGCGTTCCTCCAACAATTACAAGTTCAAAATTCTCAGCATCGGTGGAGTTTTGCGGCCAAAGAGTACCACTAAATATTGCGGTAATCATAAGCGCAATACTAAGTAAACAATATTGATTAAAAACTTTTTTATTCATATTGATATAAAGCAATAAGTAGATCAACAAAGAAAATGATAAACAAACTCATTTTCATGATAACAAATTGAAAATAAATTTTTAGTAGGGAAAATACTACTTTTTGCAGGTGATTTAATATGCTGGTGAAAAACAACAAATTCAAAAATATAATGTTTTCCGGTAAAATTGAAGAATCTTTACAATACCGTGAAACCTCAAGTATATGAGGGCTTTTGCGGAAGCGCATTCCGACACCCAATTTGTGCAACAAACTGTTGCACAAATTCCGTGGGGTTATAACGTCCGCATTCTGGATGCCGTTCAAGATCAGCCTTGACATTCTTTACTCAATTTAGGAACATGCGTTAAACAATTTGAATATGTACAGATGAATGCTCAAGGTATTAAATCTTAAATGGAGAAAACAAATGGCTTGGCTCATACGAATTATCTTATTCGCTGTTTTATTAAACTTGGGTTCTTGGTCACAAGCAAAAAATTTGAAAGCTCCTTTGCATGTGGGATGGGCATCGGTTGACATAACTCCCCCAAAACCGGTTGCGTTAGTCGGTCAGCTGCATAAACGCATTTCGCAAAATGTGCGGGATCCACTCACCGCCACAGCTTTGGCCTTGGAATCTGTCGGTCCGGATGGAGCACGGGAACAGGCCATCATGGTCTCCTGCGATGTCTTATATACCCGCAAATCCGTCCAGCAAAAACTCCAAAGCAAAATCCAATCCCTGCTTCCCGATTTTCAATCAGAGAAACTGTTCCTGAATGCAACCCATACCCATACCGGACCCGGCTTTGATGACAAAGCATTCAAAGGTTTATACGAAGTTGGCGATGATCCCAAAATCATGAAAACCACAGAATATGCTGATTTTTTTGTTGAACGTGTTGCTGAAGCTGCGGTTAAAGCCTGGCAAAATCGGAAACCGAGTCACATGAACTGGGCGTTAGGTCACGCCATGGTCGGCATGAACCGGCGCGCTCACTACTTTGATGGCTCCACAAAAATGTATGGCTCCACAGACCGCGAAGATTTTCGCAATATAGAAGGCTATGAAGACCACAGCGTCCCGATGCTGTTCTTTTGGAACGAAGACAACGATTTAACCGGGATCGTAATCAATCTGGCTTGCCCCTCGCAGGAAACCGAAGGCCTGAGAGAAATCTCCGCCGATTTCTGGCATGATGTTCGGGAAGAAATTCATGCTCGATTCTCACCGGACGTTTTCGTTTTCCCCCAATGCTCGGCAGCAGGGGATATATCACCGCATTATTTGCTGAACAAACAGGCGGAACAACAAATGCGGGAACGCAGAAAACTATCCAGCCGTGAAGAAATTGCCCGCCGCATCGTTGACACAGTCGAGGAGGTTTATCCCTACGCAAAACAAAATCCCACTTCAGAATTGGTTTTCAAACACGACATACTTCATCTTGACTTGATCCCACAACGGGAAACCACTGCACCATTTTATAGACTTGATCCCATCGATGATGTTGAAATCCATGTCCTGCGTTTGGGAGACATCGCCATTGCCACCAATCCTTTCGAACTTTATCTGGATTACGGCATACGCATGAAAGCGAGGAGTGATGCCATCCTCACTTTCTTAGTTCAACTCTCCTGCCAACACTGCGGCTATCTGCCAACCGAAAAAGCCATCCAAGGTGGAGGCTACAGCGCCGTAAAATTTAAGGTCGGCCCAAAAGGAGGTCAAATGCTGGTCAATAAAACAGTTGAAGCCATCAATAAGATGTGGAATCCAAATTAGTGATGGTACAGCAAAATTCAGAACTTGTGGTGCGGACATTCTGTCTGCACAATATGTAGCTGCTTTCAAGAGGGATTATACTTTTTGCCGCATTATCAATAATATATATCGGAAAGGATAAAGAAAAATGGGAAACATATACGTCGGACTCAACGCTGAATTTTCCCGCAGTTCGGATAAACCATTTGAAACGGCTGTACAAATGGCGGCGGACATGGGCTACAAATATTTCGAACCAATGGTTCATTATGGCCGTGAATTAATGAGCCAGGCGGGGTACTATCATACTGTATCGCTGTTTGATGATCCCTACCATATAAAGGAAACCTGCGACAAGGCTGGTTTAACCATTTCCGGATTTCAATCTCACGGGCCTATGGGACGTCCGGACGTTCAAGGCGAATATATCAAATTGGCAATCCGTTCTGCCGCCGAAATTGGCGTGCCGGTCGTCAATACCGATGAAGGCATTAAAGCCAAATGGACAACGGAGGAGGAAGACTTTGTTTTAATCAAGTACACACTTCAAGAAGCCGCGTTTATTGCCGAAAGACGGGGCGTCAAAATCGGTTTAGAACCCCATGCGCAATATTCACAAACTCCAGATGGATTGGATCGTATATACAATCTGGTCAAATCACCATCGATCGGCATTAATCTTGACACCGGCAACGCTTACCTGTGCGGCCATGACGTTTACGAGTGGCTCGACCGCGTGGCAGACCGCCTCGTACATTTGCACGCCAAAGATATTTCCGTTGAACAATCCGACGCCGAGCGCGGCAAAGTCACAGGAACCGCCGTCGGCTGCGCATGTGGTGAAGGAGTTATAGACTGGAGCCAGGTGGTTGAAATCGTTCGCCAAAAAACCCCCCGCGATATCGTTTTCTCCGTCGAATGCGGCACACCTGAACAGGCCGAAAAAAGTTTAAAACACCTGAATGATGTTTTATCATAACGGAAAGCGGACATCCTGTCCGCCTCTTTGATCCTCCATGTTTACTTCCTCGCTCACATAAGTGTTAAAGTTTGATACCCCAAAAATATATACAACCGCTACAAATATTTTTTGTCATCTGCAAATCTCTCCGAAAAAGTAATGCCGCAA
Source organism: uncultured bacterium (assembly GCA_964643335.1). Lineage (GTDB taxonomy): Bacteria > Hinthialibacterota > Hinthialibacteria > Hinthialibacterales > Hinthialibacteraceae > CAZXSQ01. The sequence continues at coordinate 480 of CAZXSQ010000143.1, read as the reverse complement.
TCTGATCTATGGTAACGCTTCAAGAGGCATTTGCATAGTAAAAGTTGAGCCTTTCCCCACTTCACTTTCCACTTCCAACTTCCCTCCATGCATCTCAACAAGTTCCTTCGCAATCGATAATCCCAACCCACTCCCCTTCGCAAACGTCTTCGAGGTATTCGTCCTGTAAAACCGCTCCCAAATCTTCTCACACTCTTTCTTAGTCATCCCAATACCTGAATCTTTGACAGATAATACAACTTTATCATCCGATTGCGTTAAAGAAACTTCAACCTCCCCACCTTCCGGCGTATATTTAATCGCATTGCTAATCAATTCACCCACCACGCGCTCCAGTTTCCCTGCATCAGCATGAATGGTTGGATCGGTTTCAAGATTGGCTGTGAGTTGGATTCGCCTCTGCTCCGCAGCCGGTTTATTTTCATTTATCACCGATTTTCATGTTAAAAACCACCCCTAAAACCTTGTAGCACATTTGAT
>CAZXSQ010000142.1:1177-13286 GCA_964643335.1 uncultured bacterium | reverse complement strand
GTGGGAAATTTGTGAAGAACATGACCTGCGGGTGGGGCTTTTTTCATGGTTGCTTACCTGGCCGCCGGAGTTTTATTTTGATTTTGTCATCCCATCCTGGATGGCCAAAAGCCCTGAAACATTTCCATCCCGTTATAACTGTATCCAGGAATTGAATCTTGAGCAAAAATCGGGTAGAGGCAGATTTAATCCATGGAGTTCTTTACTTCGCTGTGCAAATAGAGGGGGGAATTTGCAAGGGGTACAGAAATTAGCGGGTTATTTTATCCAGAAAAAAACCGGTTTGTCAGAAGAAGAACAATTGGCTTATAAACAACTGGCCAAAGTTCGCCTGCAAACCGATATGTTTATCCATTTACTAAGAAGGTATATGCCTGATGTCGTGACTTTCTCGTTATATGGCACCGATAATCTCGGCCACCGTTTTTGGCATGCCATGTCTCCGGATGCTTTTCCCGATTTAAAAAATGTTCCCCATGAATTTGAAAATGTTATTCGAGATTATTATATCGAGGCGGATCGTGCTATCGGACGCATTTTGAAATTAGTGCCGCCTTCCACTACCGTATTTGTTTTGTCTGACCATGGAATGAAAGCGGATACTGCTTTGCCCCGGCAGTTTTTCCTCGATGTCCCAGAGCTCTTAAGCGCCATGCGGGTGGAAAGCGAATTTTTTCATAAAATCATTATGCGGCATATCATTTTGGAACCAAAAATATCCATTGAGCCAAAGGAAATCCCAAAATTTGTGCAGCGGTTGGAAGAGATTCATTTTGAAAATGAGGAAGAACCTGTTTTTCAAGTGGAACAGACACAAAAAACAGAGATTCAAATTCGCACTAATTTTTCAATGTCCTGGCATCCAGAATCACCGATTAATCAGCATGACCGGCTTGTGATTGATGAAAAATTGTATCTTGTAGACCGCTTCTTTTTTGCAAGGAATTATTATATTGAATGGGCTACCTTTTAAATCAAATATACAAATTGAAGGGGCAAGCCTGCTGGATATTGCTCCGACGATGCTTTACATTCTGGGATTGCCCATAAGCCGTGAAATAGAAGGAAAAATACTGAAAGCGGCTTGTAAAAATGAATTCGTCCAAACAAATACACCGAAATATGTTGATCAATATGAACCGTTTGAGCCGATGAAAATGGGCGTCCCTTTCAGCGATAAACAGTTAAAAGAACGTTTAAGAACGCTGGGATATATTGACTAAATGTAAAAAAATTCAACGGAGTCTGTTGAAATGGAATACCGATTCATTTTATACTGAAATATAGGTAAAGATTGTTTAACAGCCCAAGTAGGAGCCGTAGGCAATGAACAATAAAAGAGAGTGGATAAAATGCTCAGCCGTAGCGATAGGTTTTTATCTGATTGTTTATATATTACTGGCTCATTTTATATTCGGATTTTTCAACCTGTGGCTGATCGGTATTATTCTGCTTCTCGTTGCGGGCGATGTATGGGGACTCCATTGGTGGATTACCCGTTACGGAAAACAGGAAAATGACGATTATCCATAAAATATGAAAACAAAAACCAGTGTTGCACAACAAAATTTAATCTTGATGAATCATTTCCAACCGGCTGTGGCCAGAGGATTGCATGAACACTTACGAAAACAAAGAGAAAATCAGGAAGAATCTTCTTATTACCTTGAACCTTCAGGCACGTCCGGGCTGTTCACATTAATCAAAAAAATCAATGATAAACAAATTGAACTCCATGACAGAGACTCTCCTTTAAAACCATTCAAGCTAAAAGTACAAGACCTCTATCGAAAAAAGCCGGAGCTGGTAGTGATCTGGTCTTGCGGGTTAGGATATTTACCTTGTGCTTTAGTCCCTCTTTTGAATCGGATGAAGATCATCGTGGTGGAGCCGGACTATGATATCCTGGCTGAAGCTGTGCGGGTAAGCGATTGGGGAAAGTTATTGCCTTCTCAAAATTTTTTGCTGATTGCTGGTGAGGAAGCAGAAAAGCAGCTTCACGATTTGATAAAAACTCATGGTTCTTTGTTGAAAAATGGCTTTCAAATTATCCCAGGTCGTAATTTATTGAAAGATGAAGATCAAAAGATAAAAAAACTGGAATCGCTGGCAGGTGCATCTATCGACAATTATCGGTATTGGTTAGCCAACACGATCAAAGTGCACGAGGATATGGCCGCCGTCGTATCCGGCCATGCGCATAAAGAGTTGCTTCCTGTTTTATGTGAAGAAGCGGAAGATGTTGACATCAAAATGCGGCCTGTCTACCGCCGAAAATCTGTAACGCATTTTACCAGAACCGATGAAATGTGGTGGGAATCATTGGGGCGGCCGCTCCCTTACAAAATGTTGACATTCACCAGTCAGGCTTTTTTGCCTTATGAATGGGAAAAAGTTAAAGCCTATGGGGTGAAGCGTTATTTATGGTGCTATGATGATCCGTTTCGGATATCAAAATTTAAAACGAATCTAAACTATATTGATCATATATATTGTTATGATCCCTATTTAACCAAACGGCTTCGAGAACAGATATCTGTGCCGGTTACCTTCATGCCAGCGGCAACAACTTTTGGAATTGGCCCACCTACATCCATCCCGGAGAATCTTCCTCAATCTTTACAAATTTCCTTTGTCGGTTCCACCGGATTGCAGCGGCAGGATGAACGCCTCGCGAAATTGGTAACGAGTGAAGACAATTCATTTCGCCAAGTCAAACAATTTGTCTTGGAACAATTGGAAAAAGGAGAATTTGTCGATTATGAAGAATTGATGTCTCTTTCTGTTGATTTCCCTGGATATGGCAAGGATTCCAGAATAGTGCTGTTACAGGATTTAGCTACCTTGGTAACAAGAATTCATTTTCTTTCTGCATTATTGAATACACCCACAACAATTTTTGGAGATCGCGGATGGGAAGAGCCTGCTTTTACCGGTGAATTGAGTCAACTTTATGCAGGCCGTACGGTCGATTATATGCAAGAAACACCGTGGATATATCAGAAAACCCTGATCAACATAAATACGTTTAATTTACAATGCGTGAATTCACCAACTGTCCGAATGTTTGATATCATGGCTTGCGGTGGATTTCTTTTAACTGAATACAGACCATTTATTGATGACATGTTTCGCATCGGAGTGGAACTTGATGTCTTTAGAAATAGGGAGGAATTACTAAAAAAAACTTTATTTTATCTTGAGAATGAGGACAAAAGACGAGACATCGCCAACGCCGGTTACGATAAAGTGATGCGGGAACATCGATATCGCAACCGGTTGAAGGCCATATTTGGATAATGTAAATTATTGAGTTTGGGGAATGGTTGCAGGGGTATTTTTGTTGATTACGAAAGTGATTTCATTACCTTTGTCGTTAAAGCGGACATCTTGTGTGAATTGTTTAATCAGAAAAACACCGCGTCCGTGGGTTTTAAAGAGGAAAGGCTCTTCACGAGGATCGCTTAATTTGGAACAATCAAAACCATTTCCTTCATCTCGTATGGATACTTCGATTCGATCAAAACCACAAACGGCTTTTATGTAGATGTTTTTATTACCTAAATTTCCATTGCCATGGATAATAGCATTAATAAAAGCTTCATCCATTGCAAGCCTCAGGCAAAATCGAGTTTCCGAATCAAAACCGAAATGAATGGCCTGTGAAAGTATTTCACGTTCGATCGGATAAATATTTTCGATTTTACTTTTAATCTGAAAGGAGAGCGTTTTATACATAAGCCCTCTTGCTGTTTTGCATATACCGCCGCTAAGCGAAAACGGTTTTTTTGAACCTATCCCAATTTCACAATAAAACTCCGTTTTTTTTTGTCCCGCTTTTAAAAGCAAATTCAAATGATAGAAAGCTATCAAAACAATGTCATACAACTCTATTAAAAGTCGAATTTCGTTTTCGTCAAGAGAAAATAAACAGGAACCCCAAACGATCAGGTTGATACATTTTATATAAAATCTACGCATTCGAGTAGAATGATTTTTTGGGGCCTAATTTAACTGATCGATCACCTTGTTCATTTTTTTGAGATGGCGTACATTGAAAGCGTTTATTGTTATAAAAAAGTATTCAAGAGAGAAATTGCCGTAAGGAATAGCGACATCAAGAAAGGGGAAAGTCACATGTCAAAAGAATGGGAAGTGAATCGTAGAAAATTCATAAAAAAGTCAGCTGGCACAGGTATTGGATTAGCTGTTGCGCCATCCATTGTTGCTTCTTCTGTTTTTGGAGCGAACGAACGCATCGTCATGGGGATTATCGGTCCCGGTGGAAGAGGGCGCGGCTTGATGAAAATATTTTTGCGCCACGGCGCAAAGTTCGCTGCGGTCTGCGATGTGTATGAAGGGAACAAGGAGGAAGGTTTAAAAATCGCGGGCGGGGATGCCACAGGATACATTGATTATAGACAAATGTTGGAACGTCAGGATTTGGATGCGGTTTTGATCGCTTCTCCTGAGCATCAACATGGAGTGCAATTGATCAACACTGTTCGTTCGGGAAAAGACTCTTACTGCGAAAAACCCATGTCTCACTCGATTGAGGAAGGGGTTAAAATGATCAAGGCGGTTCGTGCCACAGACCGTATTGTGCAAATTGGAATGCAGCGGCGGAGCACCCCTTCTGTTCACAAAGCTAAAAAAGTAATAGAAGACGGGAAATTGGGGAAAGTGAGCATTGTTCGCGCCCAATGGCACTGGAATATTGCCGGACCATTAAATAACGATCACTTAGCCCATGATCTCGATTGGGAACGATTTTGCCATCCCTCAAAAGTAACTGAATTTGAACCTAAAAAATTCCGTTACTGGCGATATTTCTGGGATTTTTCCGGCGGGAACATTACCGATCAAGGAACTCATTTGATGGATGTGATTCAATGGTTTATGGGTTCCGGTACACCGAAAGAGGCCGAATGTTTTGGCGGTGTGTATGAAATGAGAGGCGCCGAGACACCAGATGTATTTTCAGCGGTTTATGATTACGGTGAGTACATGGCTACATGGACATTGGTATATACCAACCGGTATGACAATGGCTGGTCCATCATGTTCCAAGGCAATCAAGGAACAATGATTCTGGATGGTTCAGGATTTAAAGTATATGAAGAGCCATGGAAGCCCGATTCAAAGCCTGCAGTTGAATTTCAAGGAGGACTGAGTTCAGAAGACCATGTCAAGAATTTTTTGGATTGTGTAAAATCCCGCAATGAATCCAACGCTCCTGTTGAAGTGGGACATAAAGCTGTTTGCGGACCTCATTTGGGAAATGTGGCCTATCTTAAAAAACGCCGGGCGTATCTCAGCAGTGATGCTACCCGTGTGTGGACTTGATTATTGAGTTATTTGAATTGTGCTCAATTCGATAACGTCCCAATACCAGCGGAAATAAGCGATTGAACATCGTGGAAGTGTTGATAATCCGTATTCTTCACTTGAGTATTGTCGTCTGGATCAGATGTTTGATTTATGACAGGGGCGCCGTTGAATCGATGAAAAGTTGTAATGCGTAGGGGCGGTTCGCGAACCGCCCCTACCTCGCGAAAGTGGTTTGAAATTCTTTTAAGTTGATCATAACGAACATGAGTTCATGATTCAATGATAGAGAGGGCGTGGGGGTGCCAAGGGCAAGACCGCTTGCGGTCAGCCCTTGCGAGTTCGCACCATGTGCCATTTATGTCAAGGGCTGCTTCGCTTGCCCTTGGCACCCCATATCATAGGGAGGGCGAATTCCCAATGAGCTAAGAGGCTTAAAAAAGTTCTGTTCCTGGGAATCGAGAATTTCCAAAAATGAGGTTAAAGTATAGATAACAATCACAGTAATCCTATATGGGAGGAAACCATGTCTGTTTCTCACAAATGTTTCATGTTTTTGTTGGTTTTATTGTTCGCCAGTCTAAATTCTCTCACTGTCTTTTCTGAAGAGAATTGGACTCAATATAAATATGATGGCCGTCATTCCGGAAATGTCCCGGAACGGAGTGTCACCACACCTTTAGGTTTAGACGGAGCAGTCGCGTTGACGGACGCCATTTTTACATCGCCTGTCATTGCGGATGGCAGGATATACATCGTGGATGGTTCGGGTGTGGCTTTTTGCATTGATGATGACACTTTGGAGATCATTTGGCGGTATGAAACGGAAAGTGGAGCGGTGAACTGTAATAATACGTCCTCACTGGTTTTGATTGGAGATTACCTCCATTTCGGCACGATGGCCGGAAACTATTATGTGTTGAATGCGCAAGATGGCTCCGTTGTTAAAAAAATAGATTGTGATGAGCCTATTTTCAGTACCCCTGCCGCAGGCAAGAACCGGGTTTATTTTGCGAGTTTGGGATCAAAAGTGTATGCGTTGGAATCTGATGGAGCTGTTTGCTGGGTATGGGATTATGTCAAAGAGCGCCATGGATTTACGGGCAACCGCTGGAGTGGTGAGGAATGGCTGAAGTTTAAAGACGGCCGTGTGACATGGGAAGACCAGTTTTGTTGCTCCAGGAATATAGCCATGTATGACGACACAATCGTCATCCCTGCCGGTGGAGAAACCGTTTGGTTGAAAGATCAGGGATCGAATCCGAAATTACTTGAAATCGGCCATGTCCCCAGTTTCAAAGGGAGTGAGTATCCTTCGACATTGGGAATGAGTATCGGTGAGGATGGTGCGGTATACCGGCAATGGCACCGCCGGGACAACTCCGGACGTGTCGAAATTATGAAGTTGGTGAATGGTGAAGTTGAGGCGGATTATGTGAAAGGCACCATAACCCGAAACGATATGCCCGGCCTGATCAGCTTCAGTTCGGTTAGCATTCGAGGAGATGATGTTTACCGGTGCCGTCCACAGGAAAAATTCGGCTTATGCAGGCACTCCACCGAAGGTGAAGAACCGGTAACGTTGGGTGGATATCCTTCTATTAGTTCACCTATTCTTCTGAAAGATCAAGCTGTCTATGGCGGCTTGGATGGCAGTCTTTATGTAGTTCCATTATCCGGAGAAGGTTCGATTTGGTCTTTTAAAACCCCTTTTGGCAAAGCGATTACCGCTCCGGTTGCGGTAAACAATGGGAAAATATATTTCGGTTGTGAAGATGGATATTTATACGTGCTTGGGCCGGAAGGAAATGCTGCGCAACCACCCCAAAAGGATCTTCAACTGTGGAAGATCCGCAAGCATTTAAGCAATGAATTCACTGAGGCCAAATACAATTGGAATACCAATTACAATGATATGGCGAATTCAAATTCAAACGACCAGAATGTTAAACCTCCCTTCAAAATCAAATGGATTCGCCGTTACGACGGAACCTTTAAACACATTCCGGTTTGTGGAGGCGGACGTATGTATACCCACACTGCCGAAGGACAGATTTTCGCCGTTGAACAGGAAACCGGCAGGTTGTTATGGCGGCGGTACTGGCCGGGTGTGTATGTTTCCTACACTTCACCAATTTATTACAATGAAAAATTGCTCATTCCGCAGGGTGGGCTTGAAAATTCATATGTACGTTGTCTCGATGCGAAAACGGGCGAATTAATATGGGAAGCACCGTTTACAGGGTCTCCCAGTTGGAGCAGGCAGCAACCGCCGGTTATTTATGATAATCTTGCCATCTATATGTTTGGCACTGGAGAATATGCCCCCAAAGGAACAGGAATTTATGTCATGCGCGGCGGCTCGCTCAAGGAAATCCCTGAAAACACGGAAGGCATCGTGAGTTGGCTTTACAGTCACGATAATCCTTATTATCCCCCTGAGCATAAACCTTTAATCAGAGCTTGGAATATGGATACAGGTGAAATGGAATGGGAAAAGAATTTCTCCGAATATGGTACTGGCGGCGACGACGCCAGCTTATGCTTGATGGATGGCAAACTTTATTATTCTTGTTTCTTTGGCTATTCGCCAAAAGCAAGACGAGGGGAACAGGGCGCACGGGGAATCACTGCGGCTATGGCTCCAATGAATGGCGAGATTATTTGGTTAACCACGGATTACTATGTAACCGCTGGATGTACTATTTCGGGTAATGACGGCAGGCTGTATTTAGGGGGATACAATCCTCCCCATGGTGAGACAGACAAACGTTATGTCTGGTGCTTGGATGCCAAGGATGGTTCGTTGATCTGGCAGTCGGATCCTATTGTTAAATCGACAAACAACGTCTTGATTGGCCCTGGATTTCTTTTTACTCATGCTTATGGAAGTGACAGTAATTTAATCGACATTGAAACCGGTAAGTTGATAACCAGTTTCAGAAAAGGATACAATTGCACCCGCTTTACTTTCTCCGATCCTTATTTGATTGGTACCAATATGGATATGATCGATACCTCTCAGGATAATAAACTGGTTTCCTCCGGTCCCGCTGTCGATGTGCTTGAATGCGTTGGCGGATCGGTATCGAACCGGCGTATCTTTTACACCACCCAAGGATCGGGATTACAAGTATCCCAGGTTTGTGGTGAAGAAGCGGAAAAATTAGTCTCACCTTGGTGAGAGAAAATTAAAAACCTTGCTAATATTGTGATGCGGATCCGGGCAGGGGTGGTACGAGGCTAGGGCAGGCACAAGATGTTGCCTCAAAGAGGTTAGACACATAGGTCTAACCCTACATATTGTAGGGGCAAACCTGAGCCCTATGTTTTGAGATAGCCCCTACATTGAAATGGGCAAAAATAAAATAATTGTGGTGCGGACATCCTGTCTGCACTTATGGAGAAATAGTTCATGATAAGGAAATCAATTACGTTATCGGGAATAGGATTATTAATCTTGATTTTAGGACATATGTCCACGTACGCGATGGAACCATCGCCGGAAATCATTTGGATAGAAGCCGAATGTTTTGAAGACTACGGCGGTTGGGTTAATGACTCGCAGTTTGTGGATGTCATGGGATCCCCTTATTTATTGGCACATAGCGTAGGCGAGCCGGTTGAGGATGCGGTGACCCATGTCGATATTCCCACTGATATAAGTTATCATCTTTGGATTCGATGCAGAGATTGGCTGCCCGAAGACAGCCCGGGAAAATTTCAAGTCTTGATTAACGGTACTCCCTCTCCGGTTCTATTTGGTCAGTCAGACAATGATGAATGGAAATGGATTGATGGCGGCCGGTTTGAATTAAAACAAGGTGAAGCGGAAATCCGTCTGCATGATTTGACCGGCTGGTGGGGGCGTTGCGATGCCATTGTTTTATCTTCCGATGAGGAATTTAAACCGTTTAATGATCTTTATTCATTGGAAATACAGCGAATACGTTATTTTGATCCGTACCGCCAGGTTGGAGAAGCAAAATCCAGCGATGTCGTTGTAGTCGGTGGAGGCCTGGCGGGATGTGCTGCGGCGGTTTCTGCTGCACGTCATGGATGTTCCGTGGTATTGATACAAGACCGCTCCATGTTAGGTGGCAATGCGTCCAATGAAATTAAAGTGCCTCCCGCGGGGGATATACCGAACCATCCATTGGATCCATTGGAAACCGGGATTATCGAGGAATTTTATAACATACCTGGCCGGGGACGCGATCATGATTGGTCAGCCGCTTTGGAAAAAGTGGTTCGGGGCGAACCGAACATCGATCTGCATTTGAATACCCGCGCCATTAATGTGGTGATGAAGGATCACGATACCATTCAAGCGGTACTGGCTCTTGATGTGCAAACCGGTGAACGCCGGTTATTTCCGGCGCGGCTCTTTATTGACTGCACCGGTGATGGCTGGATCGGTTTTTGGGCGGGAGCAACTTTCCGTAAAGGGAGAGAAGCCCGTTCAGAATTCAATGAATCTCTCGCACCGGAACAACCGGATTCGAAAACTATGGGAAATGCATTGCAAGTCGCCAGATTTGAAGACGATGCTTCAGAACCTTTTGACAGCCCATCCTGGGCCTATAACCGGTGGAAATATGAAGACGATTTTCAAGATGTTATTGCCCGCAGATCGCATATTGTTCCACTGGAATATATTCTCTTCCCTGTTCGAGTGGATGAAAGCGGCCTGACTGCCCGGTTTACTCATGGTTCCGGTTTTCATGGCCGGCAGTTTGCTTTTCAAAGTTCAAAAATGGAGATAGACAAACCCCTGTTACAAAAAATGCCGGTTCCGTTCGATCAATACAGGCAATATGACAAAGGGAAAGGATATTCGGTAACCGACCGGAATGGCGGATTTTTTAAATGGTATGTCGAACTCGGCGGTATGTCGGATACCATTTACAACGCCGAAAAGATACGGGATGAACTTTTGCGGATCAATCTGGGATTGTGGAATTACGTAAAAAATTATCATTCAAAATTCAAGGAGCAAAATATAAACAGACGCCTTACTTGGGTAACCTATGTGCCCGGCAAGCGGGAGTCGCGCCGATTGATCGGCGATTACATTTTGACGCAGTGGGATTATACAGAAGGCGTTATCCATGAGGATAATGTGGCCTACAGCGGCTGGGGGATCGATCTTCATCATCCCAACGGTTTCTGGACTGATGGCCCCATGTCAGTACATACCATGAGAGGGGATAGAATCAGTATTCCATACCGCTGCCTGTATTCAAAGAACATCTCCAATCTGTTGATGGCGGGGAGAAACATTTCTGTGTCTCATGTGGCGTTAGGCGGAGTTCGCGTTATGAGAACCACCACGCTGATGGGGCAGGCGGCCGGAACAGCGGCGGCTTTGGGGATAGAGAACAATGTTGATCCTAGCGGGGTGTCACACTATGTTCATGAGTTACAGCAGCGTCTATTGAAAGACGGCTGCTACATCATGGGCCAGCAAAACGAAGATCCGGACGACCTCGCGTTAAAGGCGTCTGTTACTGCATCAAGCGTCAAAACCTACGGTGAAAAGGACATCCCACTATATCCCGAAAATGTGATCGATGGTGTTAACCGGGTGGTTGGAGATGATCCTCATTCATGGGGGCCGAATCCGAAACTTGCTTTACCCCAATGGATCGAGTTGAGTTTTGATGAGCCGGTGGAGTTCAATACCGTCCATGTGTCATTCCAAAATTACGCCTATTCCTGCCCCAACTACAAAATTCAAGTAGCGGACGGCAATACCATGAAAACGGTAGCCGATGTAAAAGAAAACGACACACGCCGCAACGTATTACACTTCGATAAAGTAAAATCCTTAAAACTGCGCCTGGTATTGGAAGCCCCAGCCTTGAAAAAACCGAACGACAGTGCTCAGGTGTGTGAGATCCGGGTGTATAATGAGGGTGAATGACAGCATGTCTCCAGAAGAATTAATGGAGAATGAATCATGATCCATGATCCTATCGTTGAAGAGATTCATCAAATCAGGGAGAAACTTTCCCAAAAATTTCAGTTTGACATTCAAAAAATTTTTGAAGATATAAAACAAAAAGAAAATCAACATCCCGAAAAACTTATCCGCCTCAAAAATAGCAAGGAGGACACTATTAAATGATACGTTGTGGTAGTTTTTGTAGGATGGAGTATCTGCCAAACGTAACTCATCTTAACCTTAATGTGCCATAATGAATTATCATAATTGATTTTTGATAATAAAGAATGACCTAATGGAGTTTAACATGAAAGAGTCCATTACGTTTCAAGAATTAAAAGAAAATCTTGAATCCTTTCTACAAGAAGTATCTCATAAAGGTACTTCATTACAGGTAAAACAAAAGAATGGAAGCAATGTGATGATTATTCCAGAAGAAGAATATACAGCATTAGAAGAAACTGCCTATTTACTTCGCAGTCCAAAAAACGCAGACCGGTTATATGAATCCATGAAAGACATTGAACGTGGAATTTATCAAGAACGTGAACTGATAGAAGAATGAAAACGACAGTATGCTTTCATGCCAGTGCCTGGGAGGATTATCTTTATTGGCAAAAGACAGATAAAAAAATACTACGGAAAATCAATGATTTGATCCAAGATATACAAAAACATCCGTTCAAAGGACTTGGAAAACCAGAAGCTTTGCGGTTTGAATTAAAAGGTTATTGGTCTAGAAGAATTGATGATCGGCATCGTCTTGTTTATAAAATAAAAGAAGGACAAGTAATAATTCTTCAATGCCGTTATCATTATTGAAAATTGTTTTTT
>CAZXSQ010000142.1:0-1167 GCA_964643335.1 uncultured bacterium | reverse complement strand
TAGATGAGTTAGCCGCCAGGCGTAACTCATCTTAACCAAGTGTGCTACAACGAATTATCATAATTGACGGTAGAGCACAATAGCGGACAGAGTTTTACGAGATATTCAAATAATTTCTTCAAACCTTTATGAAGAAAATATTGAATCCAGATTTAGACAATTTTTCAACCTAACAACTGAAAAAGCCGAAACTCTAAACATGGAGATGTACCTTCTGGTATGTCTACTGATGTGGTCCATCCGTTGTGCCGGTTTGCCGGAATCTTGTCTTTTTATTGTCTATTGTGATTGAGTTATGGAATGTTCTAATTTTTGGGGTGCCTCTATAAAGACAAAATAATCAGCCGGATATAAATAATTTTCGCCACTTTCATCAATCACCAATATATCTCCGTTTTTGGCTGCTTCTTCATCCGGCATTACTTGGTATACTTTGTGCAATTCCAAAGAAGCGGGATAATCGGAGTTATTGATGCAAACCGCAAATGTTTTTTCGTTTTTTATCATTATTAGTCCAAATACCGTTTTCGTTTGAATTCTTTTCTACCTAAACCATGTGCTACATACCAATGGATTTCAGCGGTATGTATCACAGATTACTTTACTTTTTTGTAATTTTATTGAAAAATCATCCTAAAACAAATGATAGAGGATGAAATGAACCGAATAATTATTTTAATCATATTCATCACGTTTGTCACCTTTGAAGTTTCTCCTAGAGAGTATGGTTGGACGTGGAAAGATAAAAGCGGCAATATACGCTCTGCGAAAGAATATTACCAACTTATTGAAAACAAAGATACATGGATATGGATTGATGGCAATGGCAATGAAAGATGCAGAGATGAACTTGAAAGATTGTTAAATGAACATAATGAATGGCTTAAAGAAATAAAAGAAAAATCAGGAATGACGTTAGTTGAAATTTTTGAAAAAGATCAAATTCAACATGCAAAATTTAATAAAGAAATGAAAAACGTGTTGTTAGTAAAAGGATCTTTGCCATCCATAATACATTCTCTTATACTTCATAATGATGAAAGAAGACTAAATTTACGAAATGCAAAATTACTGGAGAGTGCGAAGTTCTACTAACAATTAATGATAAGAAGAAGGCATAACGTTCCTCTGGTCTAGCAAAAAAAATCCCTCTACCCTATACGAATA
>CAZXSQ010000141.1:6128-13288 GCA_964643335.1 uncultured bacterium | reverse complement strand
CGGCTTGAAAGCTTAAAACAACCCCAGACCGTTCTCTTCGATTTCCGATCAAACTAATGTCTGTGGCCACATTATAATGGTGAAGATTCGACAAATGGAGTTGCAAACATCCCAATTCAAGTTCATCCAGTGGGAGGCTAAGAAATATTTCAACAATGGCAGGCTGCTTGAAAACGGCGAAGGCTTCCGAGCCGGTCAATACTTCAGTTCCCTCTTCATCCAAACGGAGTCGTTCAGGCGGTTTGGGTTGACCCATCGATTCATCGATCCGAAGAAACTTAACCACAGCGTTTTCCACCACAGCATCAGACAAATCGCATCGTATCAGATGGGAAAGCCATAAATTGACATTGGTCAAGTTTGCCTGTTGAAGAACGGTTTCAAAGAGTTCGACTCCCCAAAACTGAGCATCCAGTACATTGGCTCCACTCATGTCGGTTCCAAACAAATTTGCTTCGTTGAATACAGTGTCAGTAAGATTGGTGTGTTTTAGATTGGAGACAAAAACATTGGCCTGCTTGAAATTTGCACGAGATAGTTTCGCTCGATAACAGTTCGCCTCCACCAGATTGGCTTTGCTCAAGTTGGCCTCACTTAAATCGGCCTCTTGAAGATTGACCCGGTAAAGGCTGGCAAGTTGGAGATTGGCACCGCTCAAGTCAACATTTTGCAAATTTGAGTCGCTGAGCTCGGCTTCAACAAGTTTACAATGGCTGAGGTCGGCGTCACTGAGATTGACTCCCCGAAGATAGGCTTTTTCAAGTTTCATCCCTTCCAGTATAGCTCCCCGCAAATCGGGAGTAATGCCCATGTTGTTGTGCCTCCAGGTATTCCAACTTTTCACCCCCTCTTTCAGTTTAGCTAGATGTTCAGCATTGGCCATTTGAGATATCCAGTTATTCGCATAATGAAACAGACAAAATAATTGTTTCACAATTATTTTTATTTTTCAATTATAAAAAAGTGAATCCCCCCAAATTTCTTTTATTGGCTTATTAATGAAATGATGGAGAATACAATTTCATCGATCCCTTGTTTTTTGACTGTCGAAGAAATTATACATGTTTCATCTGAAGAAAGATGCAGAATTTTCATAATATTTTTGCGGGATTTAATGAGGGCATTTTTGGACAATTTATCCACCTTCGTCAAAATCGTCACCGATGGAAGACCCGCATGGACGATCCATTCCCGCATCTGTAGATCCAACGATGTAGGATTATGCCGGGAATCGATAAGCTGAAGTACCCCCTTAAGGTTTTTCCTTTTCAGAAAATAGTTTTCCAATGATTTAGCCCATTGGTGTTGAAAGGCTTTCCCGGCTTTGGAATACCCAAATCCAGGAAGATCAACTAGGTGCAAATGATGATTCTCAGGTTCAATTCGTAAAAGAAAATAGTTTAAAAGGCGGGTTTTCCCTGGTGTCCCAGAGGTTTTCGCTAGATTTTTTCGATTGCAGATCAGATTGATCAAGCTTGATTTGCCCACATTTGATCGTCCAACTACAGCAACTTCAGGTAGATCGGGTTCCGGACAGGACTTCAAATCCGGTGCGCTGATAACAAATGAAGCTTCTACAACACGATAATTTGTGGAAGGATGAATGCCCTGTTGTTCTTTGTCCTTTTTCAGCATAGATATTGCACTTCCCGTTCCAAATCGATGCCAAATTTTTGTTTGACACATTCCGCCATTTGGTTGGCCAATTCGTTTACTTGAGCGGATGTCGCATTCCCATAATTGACCACAATATTGGCATGTTTATGAAAAACACCTGCATCCCCAACACGTAGTTCTTTTGCCCCGGCTTCTTCAAGAAGTTTACCAGTGGGAATCCGTCTATCACCTGATATTTGGGGCGAAAGATTTTTGAAAAACGATCCAGCTGAAGGAAAATCAGGTCCAGGATGTTTTATTTCACGTTCTGCCTTGATCCGGTTGACCTCCCGCAGCAACTGCTCAGCGTCTCCGTTGAAAAAATTCCCCATCCGTGCCGTCAAGATTATTTCTCCCCGCTCTTTCAACTCACTTTTTCGATAACCAATGCCAAGTTTTTCAGCGGGTGCTGTGTAGACTGAACCGTCTCGCCGCAGTACTTCCGCCGAAATAAGATATTCATGTACCAGATGACCAAAAGCTCCAGCCCCTCCCGCCAATGCTCCCCCTAAAGAACCAGGAATACCAGCGGCAAAGGTTAAATCCGCCAGATTTCTCTTTGACACTTCATAGACAAACCGGTCAAGATTGAATCCGCCCGCCACATCGATACTCCCGCCAGGATTCCATTCGATGAAATCAGTCCGATTAATGATAACCAGTCCTTGGAGGCCTTTATCATCAATCAAAACATTGGAGCACCCTGCCAAAAAATAGATAGGAATATCTAGTTCGCGAGCCAATTTAAAGGCGGTTACAATTTCATTGGAGTGCTGGGCTTCGATCAGAAATTCAGCTGGGCCGCCAATATTGAGAGTGGTAAACGGCTTAAGTGGTACAGAACATTGCAATCGGTCTCCAAATGCCAAACACAATCGGTGTTCCAATGTAATAGTGCGAGGAGCTATTGAAGACGAATTTCCAGCCATGAGTTCATCAACCGATCTTCGCCTTTGAGCAAGATACCGGGTGGGGTTTCTTTGATTTGATTAACCAGTTTGGCAAGTTCCTCATCCAGGCCTTTCAAATCTTTAAATGCGAGTTGAAGCGCTTTCACGACTGTCCCGGTTAAAATGAGAGGAATAGGCAGTCTCAATTGTTCATTTTGGATAACCAATGAAGTCGGTTTTTTATCAAACTCGGCAGTTTTCACAACCTTATAAATTTCTAAATGGTAATCATTTTTGGTCAGTTCAAATTTTTCTCCAGCGGGAAGTGCCTCGACAATATCCACGATTAGCGGAATATCGAATCCCGATTCGTTTGCTTCTTTTACATAGTTTGCAGGTACAGCATCGACCAATGCTTTGGCCAAAGTGAGAGGCATTGTGGCCGCACCCACAACCGGGGAAGCTGAATTGATTTCTGCAAAGCTTCCGTAAAGCCATACCATCTCCTGTTTAGGAGCCTGATCCGCAGCAGTTTGAGCGAAAACATTGTCAACGCAACCATACACCACAGAAACGCAAAGAAGATACAAAAACAAACGGCTATTCATCTTCCGGGCCCTTTCGGCTTATTAGTAGATAAACCTATTATAATGACTGTATGTTACCCTTATTCTCAAGTCAACCGGATACAAGAAAAAAACTAAGTGAGATCACTCCCAACTTTTTATTAACGGTTCAAGACGCTGGTATATATCTTCGATAGTGCCTTCACCATCGACGCTAAAGAGAAGTTTTCGTAACTCGAAATATTCCACCAAAGGATAGGTTTTTTCTTTATAAACCCTCATTCGCTCCAGAATAACTTCCTCATTATCATCAGGACGCTGCTGATTGCCTGTCCCCCGCATCTTTAACCGTTCGATCACCATTTTTTCTGAAACATCCAAATAAATTACACCAGGAAACTGTAGGGATAATTCCGCCAGCAGGTCGTCCATCAGTTTCGCTTGACTTAATGTCCGGGGGAATCCATCGAGAATAAAACCACGGATATTTTCTGATTCTTCCAGATAACGTTCAAGCGATGTAATGAGCATGTTTCGTATTATCTCATCAGGAACCAAATCGCCGCGATTCATGTAATCCTGGGCTTTCAAAGCGTTCGGGTCCCGTTTTTCAAGTGCAAGCCTGAACATATCCCCTGTACTGGCGTGTTTATACGCGAGCCTTTCCTGAATGAGAGTGGCCTGGGTACCTTTTCCACTACCGGGTGGCCCGAAAATTGAAAAAGCGATCAATTGATCAGACTGATTAACTCCCATCGATGCAAATCCTTTCCTGAGTTGTTTTTCAATGCTGCAAACGTTCTCCCAATAGGGGAAAAAAAACGGTTAAGATGCTATTGTAAGAAAACTAGCATGAATGCAAAGGGATATAGAAAGAAAATCAGATTTTCAGCCACATAACATCCTAATAAAAGGCCGCTTAGTACTTTATCTTTCAAATATTGCATTTATGTCTTTTTTGGCGTTTTGCCGGTTGATTTTTGAGTTAAATCGAGACATGGGCCGTTTTTATGGTTCAGTTGTTTATATTTTTTACAATAAAGAGCAAGAAACGTCCGGCATGAACCGGAGCCATCTAAAGCATCCTCATCGGGCCATTCGGCCTCGGGACACTCCAAATCACACCATAACTGCATTGTTTTTCTCCTGTTTAAAATTAATTGGTTCCTATCAAAAAAACTGAGTTAGTGTTGCAAGTGCCAGGCGAAGCAGCTTTTGAAAGCCTGCCTTGTTCATATCCCCACACCCGGGTAAAACAAGCGTCCCCGCTTGTGTCGTAAACAACGCAGGCGGGGTCGCCTGCTCTACCCGCATTCATACACTGGGTGCCAAAGGCTATCAACCATTATATTATAACGTTTCCATATACCAACTGTGTTACGGATAATAGAGTATAATATGTGGGGAAATCACAAAACAGTTTATCGGCTATTCATTATGAATCAACGCAAACAATTCTCTTTTTTCAGATATCCCGAAGGGAGAGCTATGCTTGCTTCCCTCGCAGTGGGAGGTGTTATTGTCATCGTAAAAGTATCGGCCTACTTTTATTCAGGCTCCATGGCAGTTATGGCCGATATGATGGAGTCTTTGGTCCATAACCTGGCGGTGCTTTTTGCAACATATTCTTTATGGTACAGCTGGCAGCCGCCGGATGAAGACCACTTATATGGCCACGGTAAAATTCAGTTTTTCTCATCTGGAGTAGAAGGAGGACTGGTCTGTGGGGCTGGTGTGCTTATTCTGGTCAACGTCATTGAAGGCTTGATCAAAGATTATAAATTAATGGATGTATCCAGAGGAATTATTCTGGTTATTTCTGCAGGGATAATAAACAGTGTTTTGGGATGGTACCTTATTCGAACCGGCCAGAAATATAATTCCATCATACTAAAAGCGAATGGCGCCCATGTCTTGTCAGATGTTGTAACCACCCTAGCTTCACTGACCGGTATGGTTGGAGCCAGGCTAAGCGGTATTATATGGGTGGATGCAGGTGTTGCCACTTTAGGAGCTATTTATATTTTAATCAACGGTTTAAGGCTTCTTCGCAGTTCGTTTAGTGGTTTAATGGACGAAGCTGACAGAGATGTGGATCATGTCGTAAAAAGTGTATTGGATAATGAATCCAGAGAGCACCAATGGGATTACCATGAGCTGAGGCACCGCTCGGAAGGAAATAGGCATTGGGTTGAACTTCACCTTGTTCTGGACCGGAATCAGTCGCTGGAAGAGGCTCATGAACAAGCGTCTCATTTGGAAGAGGAAATTCGCAAGGCTTTCAACACCCCAGTTCATATTACAACACATTTAGAACCCAACATTCCAGAGGAGAAGGATGAATAAAATATCACGGAGTGAACCGTAGAAAGGAAGCAACATGGCCGAAGGAAAGAAACGCTTTGAAGTAAAACGACTGAGTGAGGTGGAAAAAGAGAAAAGCACTTGCGGTTACCGTCAGCGATTATTCAGCAAAGAAGCCGATACCCCCGCCTTTTTTCACGTCGTGCGAATCAATGGTTCCAAGACTCATTATCATAAACGGGCAACAGAATTTTATTATGTGTTGGAAGGAAATGGTACCATGACTGTCGATGGCGAGACTTTTCCAATCGAAGCGGGAACCATGGTGAAGTTGGACCCTTACTCAGTGCATTCTTCAACTGGTGACCATTTGGTATTGGTGGTGGGAATACCGGATATTGCTGAAGACGATATTTTTTTCCCTGAAGAATAAAGTCAGGGGACGATAGAAACCGTCCCCCTGATTACAACTGTTCGAACTTTATTCCTATTAGCTATAAACCACTTCACGTTCTTTATCCCACATTAAACGTTTGCCTTGATGATAGGCATCCACAGCCATGGCTGACAAGGCAGAACCGTAGAATCCAGTCAAGACATCGCATTTGGGTTTTTCCCGGGTTTTAATGCAGTTTAACCAATCCTCAATATGATCCTGGACAGAAGAAATATGGCCGTACATCTCGTTCAGGTCTTCATTGTCTTCGGGATAATAATAGGTTTTCTTTTCCAAATCTTTGTTTTCGCGTACATGTTCCGGTTCAGGGAGAATATGCATGACCATGGATTGCAGGATTTCAATCGTGCCGTCAGAGCCGCAAATACGAATACCATATTGTTGGAGAGAACTGCTGAACTGGCTGCGGTAATTGGCCTGGAATCCTTCATCATACTCAAAGACGCTGCTCCAGGTATCGCAGGACGAACGTCCGTCTTTCCAGCGGTAGATATCACCGGAAGAAACAACACTCTTCGGCATGGTGGTTCCCATAACCAGGTTGATAACATCCATCTGGTGCACCATCAGGTCGCTGCCGATGCCGTTAGAGTATTCCCAGAAACGGCGCCATTGGAAGTAGCGTTCCAAATCAAAGTCCGTATAAGGAGCCGGACCAATAAAGTCTTCCCAGATAATCGTATCTTTTTCGGCACCCGGTGGGATTTCATATTGCCAGGCGGCGTTCTTTTGACCTTCTCTGAAGTTGCGGTGCCACCATCCTTCTGTATAATGCACTTCGCCGATTTCACCATTTTTGACCATTTCATTCGCCATGTAATAGAGGGGAACGCTTCGGCGCATGGTTCCACACTGAATGATTCGTTTGCTGAATTCGGCCGCTTTGACCACTTTTTTTCCTTCTTCAATCGTGTGAACCATGGGTTTTTCGATGTACATATCTTTCCCGGCCTTAATGACGTCCAGCATCTGCTGTGCATGTAGATGCTCAGGAGTTGCCACGATGACTGCATCAATCTCTTTGTTCTCAAGCAGTTTCTTGTGGTTTTTGTACCCTTTAACCTCGCCTTCGGCGGTCATTTCGGCTATGGCAACCCCTTGTTCTCTCCACCCATCAAAGATATCACAAACGCCGATAAATTCGACAGGAATACCTGCCTCTTCGGCCCGGCGGATAGTCTGTTTCATCAAAAACTGTCCGCGTTTTCCGGGACCAATAACGCCAAGTTTAATTTTGTCATTCGCTCCAACCACATTGATTGCAGGCGCCGCCAATGCCGCTGCACT
>CAZXSQ010000141.1:0-6118 GCA_964643335.1 uncultured bacterium | reverse complement strand
TCCCACTGTATGGATTTAAAACGGAATTTTTCCGTGAAAGCCTTCTTCTAATGTAATAAATTATAACCTGCTTCTGTTCTCCCGATAGAGGAAAAACATCTGCGGGGGCTATTTCTTGGCTTTTGAGATTAAGGTATTGGGAGGATTTTCTTTGGATGCGCTTATTACTTATAATGAATAATTTAAAAACACACAAGAGAATGAGTCGACTTTATCGTTCCATTAATGCAAGCTTTAATTGAGTGATTTTGAAAATCCTAGAAAGTCCACCTGATTGATGAAGACATTATGATGTGTATGTGGGAGGGAGAAGGAGCCTAGACATGGCCGATCCCTTAAACAAGGTAACTATTAAAGGGGGCGTTGCCCACTGGCTTTCTTCTTTAATCCCTTTGGGATTATTTAGGGATGACATCATGTAGACGTGGGTGTAAACCCAAGGATATCTTTCTTGACAAACGATTTCCCACCACAACAAAATGCACAACAATCAGTGAATGATAACCACAATATGTCAGATGATTTATCATTGTTTTGACATTCCTTGATAACCTGCAGTTCAACTCCGCATTCTTCGCATACGAAAACATCACCTTTTTTTAAGTCTTTGCAAGTGGCCATAATAATTATCCTCTTTCTTGGATAATTAACAAAACATAAACTAAATTATCCCACCCAAAAAACAGATTCAAGTTATTCTTGAAAAGGAAACAATTATAATAGATACTAACATCTAAAAATTGAATAAATAAATCCCGTAGGGATGACAGCGCGTAGACGTGGGTGCAAACCCACGGATATCCCAAAAAAGATAAGGATACCATGAAACACTTTAAACTCTTTCTCCTCTTATTCGCCTTAACTCAATTGAGCGTGAGTCCATGTCTTTGTCAGTCAAATCAATCGAACAACGGGCACTATATCAGCGCTGTGCGGCAATTCGCCGACACACTCATTCAACACGGACGCGATACATACGGCGAAAAGCAGACTCCATTGTTCGTGGATGGCTTGCATGTGGAAACCTTGAAACCGGTTGTATGGAAAAAGGACGGCGAGTCATGGATTTTATGCAACTTCGCCAGTCAGCAGCCACTTATGCGATTGCTGGATTCTCTCACCATCCTCACGGGAGACAAAGAATACCGTAAAGCGGCTGAAGACGCCACAAACTATGCGCTTGAGCATCTTCAATCCAAAAACGGTCTGCTTTATTGGGGAGGCCATCTGGCTTGGGATTTGAAACAAGACAAAGCCGTTGGCCAATATGAAAGCACCCATGAACTGAAAAACCATCAGCCATACTATTCATTAATGTGGCGAGTGAATCCCGATGCCACCAAAAAATTATTGAGAGCTATCTGGGCGACACACATCCTGGACTGGTCACGATTAGACTACAACCGCCACGCGAACGTTAAAAAAGACAAGCAGCCTCAATGGGATCATGACTACAATAAGAAAATCGAAGTCCCATTCCCCGCCAAAGGCAATAACCTGTCTTTTGTCAATGTCACTCCACCGCTGATGCACAGTGGAACCATGCTCGCCATTCTCGATAAAAACACCGATGCGTTGAGATGGACACGCCGCCTGGTCCACCGATGGCAGCAAGGCGAGCATCCGGAAACCGGACTATGCGGCGGGCAGTTGAGCTACCGCGAACATGACCGTGCCCAGGATGCGCTTGGCCATGTTCATCCAACCATCAACGAAGCAAAAATTGTCGCCTCTTATCATCAAACCAGCCGCTATCATTATTTGCCGCTGGCCCAAATGCAGGCGGGTGAAAAATTATCCGCTGCCGGTGGCAAGTACAGCCGCGTCGGGAAAAAATTTATTCAATGGGCCTTGCAGGATTTAAAAACATACGCAAAACATTGTTTTGATTCCGATAAAGGCCATTTCATCGCCATGATGATCGACGGCACACCACTCAAATGGCAGGAGGCCAAAACAGGGTATTACGTTCCAGCCTCCTTCGCACCGCGTAAACCGGACGGCTTTCTGTTTTGGGGCTATGCCATGGCCTACCGGCTTTCGCAGGATCAAGCACATTGGCAGATCGCTAGAGAGATCGGTAAAATTTTGGGCATCGGAGATATTGGTAACCATGAAGGCCACAACATCAAGCTTAATCTAAATACTGTATGCACAGATTGGCGCATGATTTACGGTCTTTTGGATCTATATAAAGCAACAAACAATAAAGCCATCCTGCAGAGTGCAGAATGTATCGCTGATAATATTTTAAAAACACAAACAAAAACAGGATTGTTTCCACGCGGCAATTACAAGTACGCCCGCACCGGTGATGAAATACCGCTCGCGCTCATTCACCTGGCTGCAAGCATCGAGGGCAAAAGTTCTTTGCTACCGTCCCCCTTTTTTGATTACCGCTTTTTCCATTGTGAATATCACGGCGAACTGGAGGATTATCAACAAAAACGCGCAGACAAACGCACATACGATCACCTTGTCTTCTACGGTTCATAATAATCATCAAGAAAGGAAACCTTCAACCCATGAGCAAATCGAAACAAACAACACGACGAAGTTTTCTCCACCAAACGGCTAGCGCTTTCAGTGCTACACTGGCAGCCCCAGCCATTATCCCCGCGTTTGTCCTTGGCAAAGGCAGCGCCGTTGCAGCCAACGACCGTGTCACCATGGCATTCATCGGTATGGGAACCATGGGAGACGGCCACCTGTTTGGCAGGGCTTGGACCTACCTGCCGGGCGGTTATATCACCAGAGACGATGTACAGGTACTCGCCGTCTGCGATGTCTGGCGCAGCAAACGTGAAGAAGCTCAGCGTAAGGCGAACGAATTTTATGCACAAAAATTCGGACAAGGCAATTACACCTCCTGTAAGGCCTATAAAGATTTCCGCGACATCCTCGTCCGCGAAGACATCGATGCGGTGTTGATCGCCACCCCGATCCATTGGCATGCCACCATGACAGTCATGGCAGCCAACGCCGGTAAAGATATCTACTGCGAAAAACCCACCGCTGTGACGATCCATGAAAGCAAAGCCATGGTTGAAGCGGTCAAAAAGAACAAACGGGTTTTCCAGGCAGGAACTCAACAACGTTCGGAATACGATGGCAAATTTCGATTAGCTTGTGAATTAATCCGGAACGGACGGATAGGTGAACTCCAGCATATTTATGCTTACCGCGACGGTGGCGGCGCCGTCTGGCCGGAATCTTACAACGAGAAAAAACCAGTTCCGGATGGCCTGGATTGGGATTTGTGGCTGGGCCCCGCTCCGAAGATGCCTTATCAGGGCCGATCCGACGCTCATTTGTTTGGCTTCGGCGGAATCAATTGGGGGCAACATCACTATGACATTGTGCAATGGGTTTTGGATGCAGACCGCACCGGTCCGGTGGAAATATCCATCGAGCAAGGCGCTGCTGCATACCGCTACGCTAACGGAGTTATGGTCTATGGCCGTCCGTACAAAGATGAAAAAATCGGCGAAACCGGAGGCGGCTGGTACATCGGCACAAAAGGCCGCATCGGCGTGGATCGTGAACACCTGGTTTCACAACCACCCAGCCTAATGGAAAAACCACTCGGACAGGATGCCGAACACCTATACAAAACCGACAGCCATTCCGGCAATTTTCTTGAATGCATAAAAACCCGCAAACAAACGATCTGCGATATAGAAACTGCTCATCGAGCTGTAAGCGTTCTACTGTTGGGGGGAATAGCCAAACGCCTGAATCGTACACTTAAATGGGGTCCTCAAAAAGAACAATTCATCGATGATGAAGAAGCCAACCAACTCCTAAAATTAGAAAAACGCTCTCCATGGATAGTGTAAATTCCGTCAACCTTCATTGAGTAACTTTAATTTCCTTATCTCCTTTCATCACACAGTGATATAATATTGTCAAAAACAAAAGGAGAGGGGATACTTGAATATGAGCGATTTACTGATCCGTGATGTAGACGAGTATTTGATACAAATGTTGGAGGAACAAGCCGCCGACCAGGGAACCAGTATAGAGGATTACGATAAAACTATTTTATTCTCTAAAGCTACTCCTCCCAAACGGCTTAGTCGAGCCGAATGGGTTCGCAAAGCCGACGAGTTTTGAGAAAAGGTTGGCCCACAAAAAACGGACAGCACACAACTCATCCGTGAAGACCGGGATTGCCGATGACCACTCGTTACATCATCGATGCTAGTGTTGCCGTAAAATGGTTTTACAAGGAACCATTAAGGACTGAAGCCTACCGCTATTTTGGTAGCCATATCCCGCTGAATGCTCCGGACATTATTCAACAGGAATTCGCCAGTGCCATTCTAAAAAAATCCTGCTCTCGGATGTTAGTCCAGAGAGCGGATGGTAATCCTACCAAGACCTTTTTCAATCCGATACCTTGGAACTTATTCCGATATCTGCATTAATGAATCGTGCTTTTAGAATTGCAGTCTCCCTGAAACATTCCCTTTACGATTGCCTTTACTTGGCCGCCGCCGAAAGCTTGCATAGCATCACAATTACCGCAGACAAAAAATTTTTTAACCGCGTAACTCAAGATGGAGGATACTCCTCATATATTCGTTGGGTTGAAAAACCACCGGAGACTATACTATGAGTGGCATTGGCAAAGATTTACAGAATAAATCATGTAGGATGGGCTCAAAGCGGCTAAAAATCCACAACAAATCATTTTCCTTCAAACCAAACTAAAACCACCCAACCTATCAATATAGCACAAACAAAAGCGTAGCCCACCAGACTCACTTCCCAACCTTCCATTCCTCAATAGCACAATACAAAACCGGCACAATAAACACGGTAATAATCACCATCGTCATCCCCCCGAACGATGGTATCGCCATCGGCACCATAATATCCGCGCCGCGTCCTGTGGATGTCAAGACTGGGATCAAGGCCAAAATGGTGGTGGCGGTTGTCATTAAGCATGGGCGGATTCGACGCATGGAAGCTTCAACAGTGGCCTCATGCACTTCTTTAATATCCTTTGGTTTTCTTTGTTCGAAAACTTGATCTAAGTAGGTCGAAAAAATAACTCCGTTATCTGAAGCAATGCCGAACAGTGCCAGGAATCCAACCCAAACCGCCACACTTAAATTGAATGGATGCACCTGAAACAACTCCCGCATGTTTTCTCCAAATAAGGAGAAATTCAAAAACCAATTCTGCGAGTAAAGCCAAATCATGTAAAAACCACCGGCCCATGCTACCAGTATGCCTGAGAACACAATCAACGTTGTCGGAATTTTCTTGAATTGGAAATACAAAATCATGAAGATGATGAACAAAGCCACCGGTAAAACAACTCGCAGACGTTTTTCCGAACGTACCTGGTTTTCATAACTTCCGGCAAAAGTATAGCTGACGCCCGAGGGGATAATCAACTCACCCTTTTCTTCTTTTTGTTTGAGATAATCCCGCGCCTGTTCCACCACTTCCACTTCTGAAAATCCTTCTCGCATGTCAAAAAGCACATACCCGATTAAGAATGTGTCTTCACTTTTGATTACCTGTGGACCGCGTACATATCGAATATCAGCCAGTTCACGCATAGGAATTTGCACCCCGGTGGGGGTCGGCACCAGAATCGATCCGAGAGATTCAATCGTGTCACGCAATTCACGCAGATACCGGACACGGACAGGATAACGTTCCCTTCCCTCGACCGTAGTGGTGATTTTTCGTCCACCGATAGCCACTTCGATAACATCTTGAACCTGTCGGATGTTCACACCATACCGGGCAATTGCATTGCGGTCGATATCGATTTCCAAATAGGGTTTTCCTATAATTCGATCAGCGATAACCGCTTCCGATTTAACCGAAGGCACTTCTTTAAGCAGTTCTTCGATTTTCAAACCTACATCTTCAATCGTTTCTAGATCAGGCCCTTTGACCTTAACCCCCATCGGTGCACGCATCCCACTCTGCAGCATCACGATCCGGGCGGCGATCGGCTGCAATTTGGGTGCGGATGTTGTCCCGGGCAACTGAGCTGCTTTGGTAATTTCATCCCAAATATCGTCCGGTGAATTAATGTGATCACGCCATTGCCGGAACGGAAGACCGTCGGGATCGGGGATGAGTTCGCCTT
>CAZXSQ010000140.1:0-13349 GCA_964643335.1 uncultured bacterium | reverse complement strand
GAAAATCGAGTCCAACTGAATCCCTGTTTGGTTTCGGCTACGCCGAGTTAGGTCTGGATGATAAATTAGGAACACTGGAGCCGGGCAAGTTCGCGGATTTTGTAATAGTAGAGGGTAATCCATTGATAGATCCTACAGCCCTGCGACGAGTGAAAATGGTGATTAAAGAAGGGACAATCGTACATATAGAGGACGGCTGAGTTTTTGGCACCATCCCTTTTCGAAGATGGAATGATAAATCGTGCCTTGGAAAAATCATCTTTTATCCAACATTCATTCGCAAAATCAAGTTAATAGAAAGGAGATAATCATGCAAAGAATAGAGCGAAGTATTATTATTGATGCACCGGTTGAGAAAGTAGCTGAACGTCTCCACGATCCGACAACAGCACCTGTCATGTATCCCTTCGTAATAGAAGTCAAAGACATAAAGGGAGAAGGAGTCGGCAAACATTGGAAAACCGTTGTAAAACTGTTCGGTATGTCATTCGAATCAGAGGCAAAAATCATTGAGCATGTTCCTAATGAACGACAAGTTGCCCGGATCGAGGGTGGCGTGACTTGTACCGAAATTCTATCTTTTGAACGCCATGATGGTGGAACAAAGGTAAACCTAGTTTTGGAGGGAACCATTCCCCTACCAGTGCTGAACAAGCTGGCCGAACCGGTTGTGATGACACTGATAGACAGGCAGCTGGACCTCGCAGTTGAGAATTTGAAGGTACTGGTGGAGGCTGCGGTGAATCCCAAGGCGTAAGCAAAGTGCGTCTTCCACGTAGCGGGATTCCAGCAAAGAGAACTTTCCGTTACGCTGGATTCTCTGCTCTTGATTTCTGTCCCCGGTTTCGAGCAATATGGTTACGATTGACGGCTAACCCATCCTGAAAAATGTGTGTTTTTGTTTTACATGACGAATAGCGGCAATGATAGACGTTTTCGAAAATTTTAACGATTGAAAGACATAGACAAAAGAAGAAGAATATATGTTATTATGGTAATTAATTATTTTGATGTATGGGCTCCTTATTGGAGTTATATTGAAGATTTTTATCTGGACATAGAAAGCCTTAAACACCTGATGGAATTGATTCAGTCACCCGTTCTTGTTGTGGGGGCTGGACAAGGTCTTCTTGTTGAAGAATTGCTTAAACAGAATTTGCAGGTTACAGGTATCGATTTAAGCCGAAAAATGATCCAATATGCCAAAGATAGACGAGGATTAGAGCTGATTCATGCAGACGCCAGAAAGATACCTTTTAACGATCAATATTTCCAAACCTCTATCATTGCCACGGGCGTATTGGATTTCATGGATGACGAAGAATTAATTCAACAGATCATTTCTGAAGTCAGACGTGTCACAGATGCTTCTGGTAAGGTGCTTATTGCTTTTAACCGTTTTCACCCACGTGCAGAAGAACTCATGCGTTACACCGGATTGATATCAGAAGACAATCAATGGTGCTTCCGGGAGACGTATGTGGCTATGAGTCAAAAACCTCACGAATTTTTTGCTTCAATTCAAAAGAATCCCAATGTTAGCACGTTGGGTGCCTTGCTTGCAGTAATCAAAACAGAATTGCTGCTGCCCAGAAAAGAAAAAGCAGCCAGAAATAGATGGAGGAAAGCCTGGGAAAAAATCAAGCGGGAAGTCGAAAATCCACAACAGTTGATCGATTGTGTCCCCGAATATATTCCATACAGGAATAAAACACAAATACAAGACTTATTCAGAAAATTGAACTTTCAAATACAGCAAATCCATGAGCTTTATAGTTGCATTGTTGTTCAGCTATAAAATTGAAGGGGGAACTCATGCAATACTTGAAGAACCAAAGCGGAAAAATTAATGTATATGTTATATTGATCATAGCCGTACTATTTTTCGGTATCGGTTGGGTGAGCAATTATTGGATATTACCCCGGGATCAACAATCCAATCCTGTCAATACTCCCACTCCTTTAGAGCCTTCACCTTTACAAAATGAATCCTTGACAATGAAGGAAACCGCCATAAAAACCCACGAACTCCCATTTTATAATAGCAGTGAAGCAGGCAAACGACTTTACGATCACATCAAGGAACAAGGATGGACTGATTTAGATGGCAACTGGTTTAAATTGGGGATGTCATTGTATGAAGGCAAACATTATGATGAAGCGTTGGAAGCTTTTGAGATCGCTCTATCACGAAACCCATCGCCCAAATTCAAATTTGCGTTTACGGTTTGGAAAGGTATTTTGTTGGATTTACTGGGCCGGCGTGAAGAAGCGATCGCCGCTTATCAAAAAGCATTGGAAAATCCTGCCGCAAATGATCCCTGGCGTTTTTCACAATTCAGTGAACTGGTCATGTCGAAAGAAACCGTCAAGCAATGGTTGAAAAGACCATTCCGGCGGGAAGAAGGGGCACCACCGACACAAAAAACATTAGAAGTGATGGGTGAAATTCATGCTTTGGGGAATATTTCTGATCCCCAAAAAGCCGAATCGGTTTACGAAAAAGCACAGACCATTGAAGGACCACAGAAAAATATGATCTGGTGGAACAATATAGCCTTCTCATTTTTTGTTGGAAAGAAATATCCAAAAGCGCTGCAAGCATTTAAATACCAAAACAGTTATCATCCAAACCTTTGGCTCGTTTCCCCTATTTTGGCATGGCAGGGCCATGTTCTCGATTTAATGAACCGCCGAGAGGAAGCAGTTGTATGTTATCAAAAAGCCCTTGATCAATTCACTGGCAGAGTAATGAGAAACGGTCAATTTTCAATTGTGATTAACCGGCCTTGGATCGAGCAGCGAATCAAGTCGCCTTTTACTTTGGATATTATTCATTTTTCCCGCAAAATAGAAAATCTCGTTGATCCACCTAATGAAACCGAATTAAACCATTTCATTCAAAAAGCCAATGAATTGCATTTAACCAATGACTTAATATGGCAAAAACTCGGTGTGTACCTGCTTCAAGCCGGCCGGGAAAAAGAAGCATTGGAATTGTTCAAGAAAAGTGAATCATTTGCAGAAAACGATTTTTTCTGGAGTTATCATCCCATTGTATGGCAAGGTCACGCACTGGATTGCCTGGATCGGCGGGAAGAAGCAATTTCATGCTACCGCCGTGCACTTGATAATATATCGGAGAGGAATGCAAGACCGGATTATTATCCTTTCGAGTTAAATAGGGCATGGATAGAAGAACGGCTCGAGCACCCGTTTGATCCCGATGGGTTTGATGAATTCGAAAAAGAAAATAATTACTTTACTTCTGGGAATCTGGTTCTATCCGATTGCCAGAATGATCGTCTGGTGGAAGTGAGTCTTGCAAAGGGCACCGCCAAGGTTGTTCATACTATAACCTGGCCAACAGAGGATTATTCAAGAAGAAGACCACTAGGCCTTTCCTTTGACCAGAATGGTTATCTTTATGTGGGAATCACGGCCGTTCCTCATTCACAGGAGACGGAAAATCAATTCCCACGGGGTGTAGCTGAAATCCTTTGCATCTCACCCAGCGGAAAACAACGGTCTGTAACTATTCCTCAGAAGTATCTTAAGAAGCCGGCCTGGATTAGTTGTTTCCAACCCCGTGAAGTGTTTGTGATGAGTAATAATCTGGAACAAACTTTGCCGATCAGTGCTTATCGTTTACGGCTAAGCCGATATAAAAAGTTGGGGGAAACAGCTTCGTGTGAAATTATTGGCTTTACGGTATCCAGAAAAGAATTATCCAATGGCTGCCCTCTTGCCAGTGAAGACGGGATGGTTTACATCCCATCCAATAATGAGCAATGTATTCAAGTATTTGATGAAAATGGCGGCGAGCCGATTCGTACAATTAATACCAAAGCAAACTATCATTTTCTTTCGCATATAGAGAAGTCCAATCAACTTCTCGCAATAACAAAGTCAGAGCCAAGTATGCCACCCAACGAAATTCATCGAATCGATTTAGAAGGAAATATTGTAGGCCGCTATGAAGTAGAGACTCATGGTCTTCAATCCATATGGAACGCCGCCTTTTTACCAGACTCGACACGATTTGTTGTCGTAGATTATAGCCCAACTCAACAATCCCACAACAAACTTTTTATTTGGGATGCCGATAAACTAAGCCAGCCACCTGAAATATTAAACATGGACTGGGGAGAACATACAAAGTTAACCGATGAAGCGTATTTCGATTATCAAATGGTTCCATAAGCAAGCTTAATAATAGAGTGTTAACTTGCATAAATAGAATTACATCAAATAAATATTAATATTGAAGGGAGTACTTTATGAGACTTGTTTTTAGCTATTCATTATTTTTCTTTCTTTGTACAGCGTTTACGGCATTCACTCAGAACATTAACACGCCTGAGAACTTTCCGGATCCGAATTTCCGCGCAGCAGTTGAAGCATTCATGAAGGTTGATCCAGGTGATGAATTTACCGAAGCAGATGCAAAAGCAAAGACAGGAAAATTCTATTGTGAGAGTAGAAATATAAAAAGTGTTGAGGGGATAGAATTTTTTGAAAATATCACAGTCTTTGTTTGTGACGACAATCAGCTTACAAGTATTGATATTTCACATAATACAAAATTGGAATTCTTTAGCTGTTCCCGCAATAATCTGACTTCTTTGGATGTGTCACAAAATACAGCACTAAAAGAGGAATTGGATTGCAGACAAAATCCAATTACCTCGTTGGATATATCCAACAATGCCAAATTAACCCGTCTTATTTGTGTAGATTGCAAGTTGGAAGAGCTGGATTTAACTCACAATCCAGATATGACACAGGTATTTTGTGATTCCAATGAATTAACAAGTTTAGATATTTCTCACAATCTCAAGTTGCAAGAATTGATATGTTCAAATAATTACATAACCAGTGTTTCCAATTTTATAGATCATCCATCTTTAACAAAACTCGATATACGTTGGAACAATCTCGATGAAGATGATTGGGAAGATGTGGTTGTATTAAAAGAACAACTTGGTGAAGGTTTGTTATACTCACCGCAAAACAATTTCGATCCATACGATTTTAGTACAGCGGTTCAAAATTGGAAACTGCACTTTATAGCAGACAAAATATACGCACCACGATAGATAGGACATATTGAATACTTCTTCCCATCTCAACCAGTAAAGTAGAGATAAGCGGCGAGAATAGCCAAGATAACACAAACCGAAGCAGTCACATCCCGCCAATCCCAGCTGCTGCGTGACTGTCGCCGATGCTCATCGGTGATGGTTTCGTATGTCAATCCGCTTAGTTTTTCTTCGTTCGGCGCGGCGGTCATATAACTGACAACAATCATAGTAATGACACAAATAATGGTTATTAGCAAGCTGTAATATTGGAAATACATGTTGTTGATAAACCACAGGAACGAACCATACGTATAACCATTCTCATAGCCACCCAATTCGAGCGCGACTGGCGTGTCGACAACCAACCGAAATGCTCCAATGATAAATCCGATGATCAAGGTGGCCAGGCAGCCGGTGCTGTTCACCCGTTTCATAAAAATTCCGAGAAAAAACACTACAAAAATGGGTGGAGCTAAATAGCCCTGTACCCCTTGCAGATAGTGATACAAACCGCGCGCTCCCTGGATAACCGGCACCCACAACAAACCAATAATCACCATGACCGTTGTGGCCACGCGCCCGATCCAAACAAGTTGCTTTTGAGTAGCGGTGGGGTGGAATTTCGAGTAAAAGTCCATGGTAAACAAAGTAGAGGAAGCATTAAAAACACCCGACAACGAACTCATCAACGCAGCCAGCAGACCCGCCACGACCATACCGCGTACTCCCACAGGCAAAGCATACTGAACCAACAGCGGAAACGCAGCCTGAGATTTCTCAGCATCGAGTTGGCCATCTGTATAAAGCGCTTCGGTGAGAACAGGAGATGTGCCGCTTTTAGCCAAAGCATAGGTGATGATCCCCGGAATGATGAAGATGAAGACCGGCAGCAGTTTCAAAAAAGCGGCGCTAATACAACCTCTTCGTCCCTGTTGTTCATTAGGAGCACCGAGTGTACGCTGCACGATGTATTGATCCGTACACCAATACCACAATCCAATGATCGGTGC
Organism: uncultured bacterium; assembly: GCA_964643335.1. Classification (GTDB taxonomy): domain Bacteria; phylum Hinthialibacterota; class Hinthialibacteria; order Hinthialibacterales; family Hinthialibacteraceae; genus CAZXSQ01. Next base: position 7,255 of record CAZXSQ010000140.1, on the reverse strand, counting down.
ACAAAACAGCATCCCCAGCCACGGATAATTTCCGTTGAAATACCAAGCGATGCGGTCTTCTTCTTTTACCGGCGCCCAGGTTCCTTCCATGCCTTCAGGCACGAGTGGTTTCCAAAGATTGAACATATCGCTTCCAGCCACATCACGCAAAACATCCCAGCCCCCCAAGGCCCTTAACCCATAAATGGTCACAAGAAGCGAACCAAAAACGAGCACGATGGTCTGAAGGGCTTCGGTATAAGCCACAGCGCGTAAGCCACCCAAAATGGTGTAAATGCCAGTCAAGATAATGACCAAAAATGACCCAATCCAGAAACTGTCCAATACAGCAAAACCTAGATCCAACTGAAGGCCAGGCAACAGTGTCCGGAAAACAATTCCGCCGGCAAAAATTCCAACGGCAATTTTGGTAAGCACATATGCGACCAAGGAAATGATGGACAGAATCCAGCGAGCAGTCTCATTGAAGCGTTTCTCCAGAAATTCAGGCATGGTAAAGACTTTGGAACGCGAATAAAAAGGAACGAAAACCCACCCCAAAACCAGCAAACACCAGGCGTGGAGTTCATAATGGGCCATGGCAACACCATCCGTACAGCCCGACCCAGCCAGACCGACTAAATGCTCCGAACCAATATTCGAGGCAAAAATGGACGCCCCTACAATAAACCATCCCAGATTGCGTCCGGCGAGAAAGTAGTCATCCGCCGTATCTTTCCCCTTTAAAATCACCCACCAGGCCAAACCGAACAGAATGAGAAAATAACCAAAGATCATTACCCAGTCGAGAAGTTCCATCTTTACCGCCTTTCAATTGTGGAGTTTTTCAAGCAGTGGATTAAGGCTGTTTCGATCCAACCACATATTCCTTATAATCATTTCACAGTGGTTCAATTTTCAAAACAAAGGATATGTCCATCGGGACAATCCAAAATCAATGAAATTTTCGGATATGAATTATTGCAGGTCAAGTTCTTTTGAACGAATCTGGAGATAAAAATAATTCCGCTGTGCCGTCGGTATTCTCAAAAAACAGACAAAATGACAGCGTTACAAGTTCAAATATTGTTTTTTAGTGTTTAATATTTGGTAGATAAAAAAGTTCTAAGATATTTCTGAGTGAATTTGGAATATAGATAATGTCTCGAGTGAGTGTACTTATTCCCCACCATAAAAATCCAAAACTATTAACCCCTCTTCTCAAATCCCTGCGTGAAATGTTCATGGACGAAGCCACCATGCAGACCGTTATTGTTGATAATGGATCGAATGATGGATCAACAAATCTCGTCCGCCGGAAGTTTCCCGAAGTAAAGGTGTATCCACTGGGTTCGAACATGGGATTCGCTCCCGCCTTGAACAAAGCCGCAAAAGCATTCGATTCGGAATGGCTGTGTTTTCTCAACAACGATGTACGGGTAGACCCAGACTGGCTTTCGAATTTATTGTACGCCGCCGGCAAAATGAAAACGGTCTGTCTGTCCTCTCATCTGTTAAATTGGGAAGGAACTCAAACTCAGTTCGCCGGTGGGTGGGTAAATATTTTTGGAAAAGGTTTTGAGAGTGATTTGCTTCAGGATGAAAAGCCTTATCCCGTTTTTTTCCCTTGCGGGGGAGCAATGCTTATTAAGCGGGACGTATTTCTTGAGATGGGAGGATTTGACGATGACTACTTTATGATTTATGAAGACATCGATCTGGGATGGCGCTTATGGCTTTTGGGTTACTCAGTCTATCTTGTCCCAGATGCTTATGTTATGCATAAAGGACATGCTTCTCTGAAAAATGAGTCATACACCGCCAAAGCGATTTATTATGAGCGGAACAGCCTTGCGACCATTTACAAGAATCTGGACGAAGATTCATTACGCTTTGTTTTACCTCTAGCTTTGAAGGAGGTTATTCTGAGAGCAAAAGCAGTAGGAGGGATCGGTGTTCCCGTGCGATACTCCAATGCCGGAACCGCAACCCTTGCCGGGTTGAATGCCTTCTTTCAATTACTGCCAAAACTTAGAACAAAACGAAAAACGGTCCAAAGCCGAAGGATGTTATCGGATGCAGAAATCTTTTCACGTTTTTTCCCACATCCATCCACGTTATGGGCCTATTGTGAAGAACACTATAATAAACTTTATTATCCACCTATTCACACAGAAATTACGGACCTATATCACCAGGCACAAAAGCTTTTGAAACTACTCTGACCGGTTATAAATCTCCCAGCTCTCTCAATCGTCCTTTGGCCAATGGAGCTTCTTCAGAAAGCGGGAATTTATTCAACAGATGGTGCAAGGTCAATTTACCTTTTTCCATATTTCCCTGTTGAATCTGAGCATACCCTTTTTTCAGTAGCGCGCTGGAAAGTATGGAATGATTGGAAAATTGTTTTTCAAGTTCAGTGAAACAGGTAACGGCTTTCTCCCACTGGTGGTTGCGGTAGTGGCATTCTCCAAGCCAATACAAACATCGAGCTCCTAAATCAGTTGAATCTGCCAATCCATAAGCTAAAAGAAATCCTTCCGCTGCTGTCGAATACTCGCCATGGTTATAATTGGCATAGGCGTTATTGAATAACTCTTCTGCATCGGAAGCTCGGCGAGTCGTTGTTATGGAAATACTTTTTTCTTCTGACTCCTTGGGTTTTGATTCAATAGGAACCGATTGAATGTCACCGCTTCTGGCAGTTGTCCGGTTAGCACTTTTTTCAAACATAGATTGGCGTTCTTTGATGATTGGTGAGTTATCCTGGACAAGTTCTCGAATCTCACTCAAGATTTCTTTTCTTTTTTGTCGTTCCTGCTCTTGTGCGAGGCGCAATCTTTCTATCCGCTGATCGATAACGCTCATATTTTCCTGCACATCAGCAATCTTAGGCTTTGAATGACTGCAGGCCAGCCCAATTACCAAAAATGATAGGCATACAATTAATTTCGAAATAGTAATACACCCTGTTGAGTACTCATTGTGGATTAATGTTTTGAAGATATTTTGAGAGTCCACCTGTCACCTCCAGCACCTGGACAGGAGTACCGTCAGGCAACCCACCGACTTCAGTAAGGACAACCTGATCACCCGCTTGCAGTCCAGAAAGTATTGACACAATATCATGATATCTATTGCCCGTTTCGACGTAAACTCGCTGGAGTTTACCGTCTTTTACAATAGGCACAATTTCATTTTTTCCCTCTAAGAAGATAGCATTTTTTGGAATAATAAGCGAGGGAGTAGGCTCGGGGTAGAGCGTTACATCAGCGAATAAACCCGGAACAAGCCGTTCTTCTTCATTGGGTACATTAATTTTGACAGGCAAAGTACGAATAGAAAGATCAAGGGACGTCCCAATGACTTGAATTTTCCCTTCGAATAGCGCATTGGGATAGGGCTGAACACGAATTTGCGCTTTCAGGCCGGATCGTAACTTAGAAATGTTAACTTCAGGAACATGAGCCTCTATCCAGATTGGATTCAATGACTGAATTTGAAATAACGGTTTTCCCGGCGTGACCCACTCTCCCGCATCTACCATTCTTTTACCTACACGGCCGGAAATGGGAGAATTGATTGAACAATAATCGACGTGAACATCGGCGAGACTCAAGGCCGCCCGTGCAGCGTCAACTTTGGCTTCCGCCTGTTGAATTTCTTCTTGCCGAAATCCTTTCTCAAGTGACTGCCAGGCCGCCGAAGCCCTATCAAGGTCAGCTTTGGCAATTCGTAATTGAGTTTGGAAATCCTCATAATCCGCATCCCGGATCATACCAGACTCGTGTAAACGTTCCTGCCGCGCCACATCCTTCAATACCCGCTGGTAGGTTGCCCTGGCCGCTTCCAATTGTGAGGCGAGCTGTTTCACTTCCTCTTTTTTATATCCTCTGAGAGCCATATCCAGCGCGGCTTTGGCCGCTTTTAAATTCGCAGCCGCCTGATCGCGGTTCGCTTGCATTTCACGTGTATCTGAAATCGCCAAAAGCTCTCCTGCTTCAACCTTATCACCTTCTTCTACGAGTAAGTTATCGATTGTTGAGGCTGTCTTCGCACTGACAATCGATTCGTGTTTTGGGATGCAAGTTCCCAGCACTTCAATCGGCCAGCGAATATCAGTTTTCTCGGCTCTGATCACCTTAACTTGCGTAACCACTTCCAGCTGTTTTTCTTGATTCTGAAAGGAGGCGGCACTTTCTTCCTCACATCCTTTCAGGAAAAATAACACACTGAAAAATAAGAATATAACTATGAAATTTCTTATGCATTTATAGAAAAAACAAGTAGATGCTAAATGATGAAAACCAGTGATATTCATTTCATATCCAACCATGATGAATCGTTACTAAACTCTCCATTTTATATTGTCTACTTTTCTTAATCATCTTCACAGGTCTCTGTTTCGTGGATTTATCATGGGAATAAGGTAAAATATATAAATAATAAAATTTAAAAAGGAGACAACAATGCCTCAATTTAAAGAAAAAAAATGTAAACCTTGTGAAGGAGGTGTCCCAAAATATGGGGCAGATGTGATCAATGAGTTATTAAATGATGAAGAGTTAACCGGATGGGAATACGCAGACGACAAAATTTATAAGACCTTCAAATTCAAAAACTTTGTGCAGGCCATCCAGTTTATCAATCAAATGGCGGACATTGCCGAGTCAGAAGGTCATCATCCGGATTTCTGTGTTCATTACAACAAAGTTGATGTAACCCTTTGGACTCATGCTATCAACGGACTATCTGAAAACGACTTTATATTAGCCTCAAAGATCAACGCATTATTTGTATAATCAAATCCTGCCCAAATAAACGTTTAGTAAAATATATTTATTGAAATATTGAGTGGTACATGCTATAATCGTTTATTCATTTATTCGATTTATGTTAAGAAAATCAAAGGATGATGAAGAGGAGAACAAAAATGAAGGATTACTTAGGTTTGAGATTGGGCTTTTTGTTGGTTTTATTCGCTGCCATGTCAGTTCATGCTGGTCCTAAAGGAACAATCATTGTACGCCCTTTAGCTGATGGGGTGGAAATAACCATTGATGGTAACTTTAATGATTGGCCGTTGGGTGAATTTGGAGAACCTTCCATTCAGCCACCATTTCCAGAAGGTCAGGATAACATCTCAACAGACGCACGGGGAGAATTTGTGATTTACGATCCTGATCGTGTTGGATTTTTCAATACGGAACGCGGAGTGGTTTCAGAAGATGATCCAAACACGGATTTTGAAGTCAACACTTTCTTTGCCTACGATTCAGAATATCTCTATATTCTTTCTATTTTTGTTGATGACGAAATCTCAAATATTAACGACGAATCGGATTTCGGCAGTCAGCCTTTTCTTAATGACGGGCAGGAATTCTTTTTCGATGCCCTTAACGACAGCGATGATTGCATCGCCGATAATGAATTTCCCCAGATTGATGACGTCGAACCGAACCTGGATGATTTTCAAATAGGAACAGGACTAAATGATCTGTTGGATCCAGTTCTACCATTTAATGAAGGCGGTCTTGGGATTTCCAATGGTATTATTCGTTCGGGAAACAGGGATTTGTTAGGCACTGGCGATTTCAGTGACGGTACCTATCAAGAAACATTAGAAGCAACAGATGGAGCAGATATCGCCGCCAAAGCATTTGAGGATCTCCGTGCAGCGGGTGCTCCAAATCCAGTAATTGAAGAAAATCCTAACTTGGATTTCTCAGGTTATTCTATAGAACAACGCTTCCCCTTTGGACTCATTGCCGGTTTCACCCCTGACCATCTGATAGGCTTCACCATCTTTTGGCGGGATGTGGATATTGATACCAGCGGCGGTTCCATTCAATTCATCGATTGGGCGCAGAGCACTGAAGCCAATGGGGGCTCCACATTGGAAGAACTCATTGCCGATATTTTTTATGCACCCAACTGGGGCGCGCTCGAGTTTAACGCAGATAATCCATTGGGTGGAACAAACGTTGCTCAGTGGTCAATTTATTAGCGATCTCAACTTACAGCCTATTTGTCAAATTTTTCAAAAGGGGGCAATACCCATGTTGAGGAATTCAAAACTCAATAGAATGGAAAGGATGTTTTTGCTTATTGTAATATTCGCTATATTCAGTACACCTGCCTATTCTGATACCCTGGCATGGTGGCGGTTCGAAGAAGGATCAGACGGCCAGGTACTGACAGGTGAGATTAAAGATTGGGGTGAAGATGGACTATCCGAAGGACAATTAACCGGTGGTTCACCACATGGTGATCCGATTTATGGTCTCACAGATCATAATTTGGATGTGAACGGATTATCAGATCAACTTGCTTTACAGTTCGATGGGATAGATGACTTTATAGATCAGATTCCAGCGGTAGGCTTTAATATGTTCAGCACCTTCTCAGTAGAAGCCATTATCAATTGGGGAGGGATCATGGAAAATCCTCCTGAAGGTGACCGTGGAGTCAATATGATCCTCCAACAGAGTGACGGAGAACAAACGGGACGATCTTGGCTGTTCATACAGGAGAGCGATTTAACGTTACGAAGTTATATTGGTGGCGCAGGCACAATAATGGAAGGAATGGAAGTCCCAGCCAACCAATGGATTTACGTCGGTGTGACTTATGATGATGGTTTTGTCGTGCTGTGGATGGATACCGATTTATCTGATGGCATCCAGCCGGAAACCAACACATTTACAGGTTTCCAGGATTTTGAAGACAATGAAGCCCCGTTGATTATTGGAATGCATAAAAACCTGGCGGATCATTTTTACGGTAAAATCAGTGAGCTTCGCATTACGGATAGCGGGCTTGGTGAAGGGCCACTGCCGGAGAATCCACCGGCAGATCATTTGCAGGTAAGCCCGGCAGCGAGTATTCATGAATGGGATTTATATTAGACAATTTACCATTCCTTCGGTTTGAACTTCCTATCATTGAGTATCTTTACTGAATCCCCACTTTGTGCAATGACAAATAAGCCCTGTTTATAAGCATATTTATCCGCATTTTCTTCAATAACAATACCTGCCACTGCACCGATTACTTTGCGATTCACATATTCAGGAAAGAAATGTCTGAATTTTTTTATTCTTTCAATGTGTTCATCCACATCATCAACTCCCAGAGTACTTTTCGCTTCAATCAAGACGGCATATTCCCCATTTATACTCAGAACATCGATTTCTATTCCTTCCTTGCCGTTTCTTGACACCTCGGCCTGTCGTGAAACATGTTCAATATAGATTCCACGTTCACGAAACATTTT
>CAZXSQ010000139.1:9500-13410 GCA_964643335.1 uncultured bacterium | reverse complement strand
TTCTGGACGATCATTTTACCAATGATTCCCATCAGAGGAACATATGTCCAGAAGGTAGATGATAGTTTCCTTTCATCTATAACATCTTTGGTGTAAAAAAACTTAAAGAGATTAGTGCATTTGACAGATGAACTATAAAATAATAGTTATGTTATAATAATTAGAATACAAAGACTGACGGCGTAACCATGAAAGTTCTATTAATTCAACCTCCTGATTTTCATATGATTACCACCAATGTTCCCAGCGTGGTGGATGAAGAAAGCGGAGCTTATCCTCCTTTGGGGATTTTATATATAGCCGCTTTTGTCGAGCAAAATACAAATTATGAAGTTGAGATACTGGACACCTTGCTTGACCGGTTGTCCTATGAGCAGATTGAAGAGGAAATCAGGAAACGGAAACCCGATGTTGTCGGCATCCAGGCGATGACTTTCACACTTATTGATGCTTCTTTAACGGCTAAAGCTGTAAAGCGAGTTGATCCTGATATTCCTGTAATTTTCGGAGGTCCGCATGTTTATATTTACCCTCAAGAGACCATGCAGATTCCTGAAGTGGATTATATCGTACTTGGTGAAGGAGAGGTGACATTTTCCAGCTTGCTTGAAACTCTTGAGGAAAATCGAGATCCCTCAACTGTTCCCGGCATTGGGTACCGGCAAAACGGGGAATTTAAGCAAACTTCTTTGGTTCCCTTAAACACCAATCTGGACAACCTGCCGTTGCCAGCACGGCATTTAGTCCCCTCGCATCGTTATTATTCTGTTCTGGCCAAGGAAACGCCCATTACCACCATGATGACCAGCCGGGGATGTCCTTACCAATGCATTTTCTGCGACCGGCCTCATTTAGGTAAAAGTTTTCGATACCGCAGCCCTGAAAATGTGGTTAATGAAATGAAGGTCTGCGAGGATATGGGGATTCGTGAGATTTTCATCTATGACGATACCTTTACGGTACGCCGGGATCGTGTTTTGGAGATTTGCCGGCTCTATAACGAATACGGATTGAATATCAAATGGGATGTTCGTGCCCATATCAATACCATAAACGATGAGGTATTGGATGCGTTGGCTTCGGCTGGATGTACACGAATTCATTATGGTGTCGAATCCGGAACCCGGGAAATATTGAAAGTGATCAAGAAAAACATTGTTTTGGATCGTATACAAGAAGTTTTCACCAAGACTAAACAGCGTGGGATAACGACGTTGGGTTATTTTATGATTGGCAATCCCAGTGAAACCAAAGAACAGGTGCTTGAAACGATTGAATTTGCCTGCCGGTTGAACGCCGATTATATTCATTTATCCGTCGCTACGCCTTTTCCGGCAACGGAGCTATACCGGATGGGTTTTAAAATGAATATTTATAAAGAAGATTATTGGCGAGAATTTGCCCGAAATCCGAGTGTGGATTTCAAACCCAAATTGTGGGCAGAGACCATGACGTGTGACGAACTGGTGAATCTGATGCAATGGGGATATCGCCGGTATTACATGCGTGCTGGTTATATCTTTAAACGCGTGTTGGATGTGCGCAGCTGGCCGGAATTCAAGCGCAAGGCAAAAGCGGGGATACGCTTGATTTCATGGGGGGCAAAAGCGCTGGCGGTTTAAGATCAGTGGTTCTCGTTGGACAAGAATCCGGGGCCTGCGAAGTAGATATCACCTCTGCTATTCAATCCATTGGAGGCTTCAAAAGGAATACCCGCTGAATCGAAGTCGGCTTCAGGATGAGCGTCCGGACCTTGAGAAGCATAATAGTAGCGGGTGCTTTCCGGCAGTGGAACCGATTCGATAGCCCGTGTCATCCAACCCCAATGACCCAATCCAGGTTTTGCAATCCACAAATCGTATGTTCGATATTTCCATGTACCACCAGTCTGAGTTACCCAACTGAGCCCATCCGGTGTATCGTAATCGCCAAAAGGATCTTGGGGGAAACCACTGATATATGAAACTGGAGTGGTTAGCGCGATCCAACGGTTCTCTAGTGGGTTGGTTCCCCAGCGTATCAAATCAATATAGGGATAATCATTGTTATCCAAACGGTACATCTCCATGGCCATGCCGTAAGACCTTTGATCGCTCTGTACGCGGGCGATTTTTGAGCGAACCTGGGCGTTCAAAAAGTTGGGAACGGCGATTGCGGCCAAGATACCAATTATGGCCACGACAATTAGTAACTCGATCAATGTAAATGCAGATTTTGAATGAGACATTACTTCTTTCCTCCCCCTAAATAAATCAAAGAATAAAACTATTGCGCTTGAACGATTAATGCTGTTTTAGCAATACAATATGGTTTTCTAATAGGGATTTATACACCATTTTGGATATTGCAATAATTGGTTGTTAAAGGATCTTTTGGGCCTACCCATACGATGTCTCCATAGCTGTTCAATCCATTGGAGGATTGGTATAAAAAGTTAGGGTATCCATTGATGCATTGGCCGGTGCGTTGACCACCCCATCCGTTGACATTATCCGGCCCCCAGCTGTTGAGCCGCCACTTATGTCCCCAGCCGCCGTTATGGTCGTTTCCGTAGTTGTTCACATAATCATATGCCCATCCCCATTGTTCGAAATCTGATGGGTTTGAATAGGTGGCGAAGGGATCGCGAGGTATCGATGAAAGAAAGGATACCGGTGTAGTCAGACGGTATAAACGAACTTCGTTCGGATGCCAGTGGTCTACCCATCCGGGTACTCGTGGTTGGTTACATGGAGGATAATCATTGTTATCCAACCGGTACATTTCCAGGGCGGTTTCCTGGGTTTTCATGTCGGATATTGCGCGGCTGACTTTAGCCCGGACTTGTGCATTGAGAAAATTAGGTACAGCAATAGCAGCTAGTATCCCGATAATCGCTACGACAATAAGCAACTCAATCAAAGTAAATGCATTTTTCCTAGCTTTCATATTCAGAACTCCTAATTCAATTTTAAAACTGATTTATTTTCTCAATAAATTTTCAAATATCAAGTGATTTGATTTGTAAAAACGATTGTCCGATGGACTTTTACAGAAATTTACCGCTGTACAGCAAGTGGTAGCGTGGTTCTGTTTATTTTCATTCTTTTGAGCTTTAAATATGGAATGAATCAGTGTATTTTCAAGCCATATGCAAACCATGTTACATGATAGGAGAATCCCCAATGAAAAGAATATCTTTCGTTATTTTTCTATTCAGTTTTGCGGTTCCCACTGTTCAATCCGATGTTGAATTGCGGGAAACAATTGATCTTAACGGGACATGGGATTTTGAACAGACTCCCGGTGCTTTTCCGCCGGATGAATTTACACGTACCATACCTGTGCCGGGACTGATCGATCTTGCTGAGCCGAAGATTGAACAATACGAGGATTATTTTAAAGGAACCAATGAACCCCGTTACAACTGGTACAGGCGTTACTTTGATGTTCCTGGAAACTTTGAAGGACTGCGTGCGGTTCTTACCATCCTCAAAAGTAAATATGTCACACATGCGTATGTGAACGGTTATGATATTGGTCAATCCATGGCGTGTTACACGCCGATGGACTTTGAAATCACTCATGCGCTTAAGTATGGTGAGAAAAACGAGTTGATTGTCCGAGTCGGGGATAAAGAATGGCTGCCCAGCGCTTCACCGGGAAGTACGGATAAGGAAAAGCAAGGGTATATTCCGGGAATATGGGATGATGTATTTGTATCGTTTACGAAAAAAATGCGCATTCATCGTGCGCTTTTTCTTCCGTCGGTGAAAGAACAGAAGGTTACTGCGAAAATTCTAGTCCGCAGCTTTCTACCTGCCCAAATTCAATACGGTGATAAGATGCTGGATGAATGTCATGCGCTGGTCACTATCAAAGAGAAAAAAAGCGGTAAGACTGTTGTGGAATCGTCGAAATATGTTGCCAA
>CAZXSQ010000139.1:5328-9490 GCA_964643335.1 uncultured bacterium | reverse complement strand
AAAACGCGATAACTTTACACCGATGGTTTTTAATATCCCCATCGAAAATCCACATGTGTGGTCTCCCAGCGATCCTTTTCTTTATACTGCGGAAGTGAAGTTATTCCACATGGATGAGTTGAGTGATCAGGTTCATTACACTTTCGGAATGCGTGATTTCAAGAGACAGAATAAATTTTTCACATTGAACGGCGAAAAGATTATCCTTCGGGGTACAAATATAACGTTGCACCGTTTCTTCGAAGATCCAGACCGAAAAGGGCTGCCTTGGGATCGTGAATGGGTCAAAGAATTGATGGCTGAAATCCCCAAGCAGTTGGATTGGAATGCAATGCGCGTTTGTGTGGGGATTGCTCCAAGTTTCTGGTATGACATTGCCGATGAAGCGGGAATTATGTTGCAAAACGAATGGAATTATTGGCAAAATCATGGATGGGATGCACAAATTCGTGAAGAATATACTGATTGGGTTTGGTCAGACGGCAACCATCCCAGCATTGTTATTTGGGATGCGATCAATGAAAATTGGGATGAATTTATTGGGAATGTCTTGATTCCGGATCTGAAAAAACTCGATCCCACACGGATTTGGGATGCCGGTTACATGACCTTTGAACACATGACCTTGGATGAAATGGATGAGCCGCACCCCTATATGGTCTATGGTATGCGGGATAATTTAGCGGAGTTTCTCAAGAAAAATCCCTATCCTTTAGGTGACTTGCATTACTGGCCTGAAAAACGCCGACTGCATGATAAAAGTGCTCCGCAGTTGGTCAATGAATATGGGTGGATTTGGTTATGGCGTGACGGTCAACCGGCGAAGTTGACTGAAAATACCTATGAATATTATTTGGGCGAAAATGCCTCTCCTGAAAACCATCGGGAACTGCAAGCTTATTGGCTGCAATGTCAAACCGAATGGCTTCGAACTGATCGCACCTTGGCTGGAGTGCTTTGTTTTTGTTATTTGACCAATAATTATGGATTCACCGGAGACTGGTTTGTGGATGAAATCAAAAACCTGGAATGGGCACCGGCATTGAAATGGCTGGATCATTGCTTTGCCCCCGCAGCGGTTTTCATCGATTTGATTGATGGACGTTATATGAAGCATGTAAAAGCCTATGAACCTTCATCTTGGCTGGTTTTCAATTTAGTCGGTGTGAACGATTTTGATCATGAAGTATCCGGTACGGTAGATATCAGTATTCTCGATCATAAAGGCCGGAAAGTTCGTCAACGATCAACGGATATCACGATTCCCTCGTTTTTGAAAGAATATGTTCCATTTGCTATACAACTGCCAGCAGAAAGTGGAGGCTATGTTCTTGTGGCGGAATTTCAATCTCAAGATATCGAGCGAGAGGAGGCCGTTATCAGCCGGCGCTATATCAAAGTGGGAGAGAAGGAAACTTATGATTTCTATAAGTTAAATGTGGAATAGATATCCGATTTATAAAAAATAAGCTAATGAATAATTACTTATGCTACTGAATTCAAACTCTCGTAAGCAACGCTTTCGGAATCCCATACGATATGACCTGCTTTAATGGTCATGTAGACGGATAAATCCGAATTGAGAATAGCGATATCGGCGTCTTTGCCTACCGTCAATATGCCTCGGCGGTATTTCCATTCCAATACTCTGGCGGCATTAAGGCTTGCCATTTGTGCCGCTTGTTCCAGGCTCATGCCCACGTCGTTAACCATGGTTTGTACGGCTCGATCCATGGTGAGTGTGCTTCCGGCCAGTGTGACTGGTGAATCGGCCAGATAAGCACGGTTATCATGAACAATAACTTTTTGGCCGCTGAAGTCGTAAGTTCCGTCCGGCTGCCCGGCTGCCCGGATGGCGTCAGTTACCAGCAAAATTCTGTCATGGTGTTTGGTTTTCAAAAGCAATTGCAGCACCGCCGGGTGAACATGAACCGCATCGGCAATGACCTCGACGAACAATTCATCGCGCAACAGGGTTCCAACAAGAATACCGGGCTTGCGGTGGTGAACGCTGGGCATGGCATTGAAAATGTGTGTTACACCTTCCAAGCCATTATCGATCGCTTCGGCGATTTGTTCATACTTTGCTTTGGAATGCCCAATAGAAAGGTGCAAGGGTTGTGGTCTGGACGGCTTTATGTGTGAAAGGCTATTCCCCATAGCAGCGTTGCGCAAGACTTGCATGGAGCCAGGAATTTCTGGTGCGATGGTCATTGCTCGAACCCACTGGCCGCCGACTTTTAATAGTTCATGGAAGGATTCTACCGTGGCCGGCCACATATATTCAGGCCGTATCGCGCCCGGCATTTCCGGATTTAAAAACGGTCCTTCCAAGTGAACCCCTTCGACAATACGATGCGGTCCTGTTGTTTCGCAATAATCCCGGATTCGTTGAATGCTTCTATGAAATTCCTCTTTCGGTTGAGGGTAAATCGTGGCTAGAAGCGATGTGGTTCCACGGCTGGCGTGAAATTGGCTTATTGTGTTAAATGCTTCGGGGGAATCATCTGTGAAATCATACCCTTTACCGCCATGGACGTGAATATCGATGAATCCGGGTAGAATATATTTGCCTTCCAAATTGATTTTGCGAGCGTTCTTGGGAATCGCCAAATCTTTATGATTACCCATTTGGTGGATTATTCCATCTTGTAAAACCAACGAACAATTGCGCTCACGTCTGAAAGGCGTTATTGCAGTTGCTCCCTCCAAAAAAAGTGGTCTTGCTTCTTGTTTCTTCATGATCATTTTCTTTAGTTTAAATAATATTTAGTTTGGAAAAGTGATACTATTTATAAGTATAACCACAAAAATCAAGAACCTAATCCACCTTATGGTTTTCTAACAGAAATATCATGTTCACCTAACATTGTGTTAAACAGATGCTGTCAGATATATGTGTGCTGCGACATGTTTACAAAAAAAGGTGAATTATCGCATACAACCTAATAAAATTGAAACCTTTATTTTGAATTAAATTTCAATTAGTGTAGAAGTGACTTTTTCAATAATTTCATTTTTTATGAACGGGAGAACCGAAAATGCACAACAATCCCGAAAGAAATATTGCTCGAAACAATTCACGAAGCCGCCGATGCTTCATGAAAGAACTTTGCGCCGGTGCAGTAACCGCAGTTGGGGTAAATGCCGCTGCGAACTCTGCTCGAGCGGAAAATCAAGAAAAAGAAAAATCAGCCGGGTTGCCGACGATTACACTGGGTGATCATACATTGACTCGGTTGGTTGTGGGGAGTAATCCCATTTGTGGGTATTCCCATTCTTCTGATCTCTTGACGCGGCATATGTTGGAATATTTCACTTTGGATAAAACGGTGGAATTTATTCAACGATGCGAGCAACTCGGTATAAATACCTGGCAGACTGGTTTTAACGAAAAAATTGAAAAGGCCATAAAAATTCTGCGGGATAAAGGTTCTAAAATACGTTGGTTCTGCCTGGCTTCGGATCGAAGTGAGGGTCCCACCATTGAACATATAGCCTCATTGAAACCTATCGCGATTGTCCACCACGGTGGTGTTACCGATAGGCTGTTCAGAAATAACGAATCCGAAAAAGTGCGGGATTTTGTCAAGCGAATACACGATGCGGGAGTCATGGCCGGAGTTTCCGCACACAATCCAGCGAACATTGCGCACATCGCGGAGAAGGATTGGGAAAACGATTTTTTCATGACTTGTTTTTACTATGTCACGCGGCCACGGGAAGAGATGCGTCGAACTATGGGAAACGCTCCACTCGGTGAACCGTTTTTAGAGAACGACCCCGATGTCATGACCGGTGTTGTGAGACAGGCCGGCAAACCGTGCTTCGGCTTCAAAATACTTGCCGCAGGCAGATTGTGCTGGAGGGATAATCAGGTTGAGTCCGCTTTCAAATATGCCTTTTCGCATATCAAAAAGACGGATGGAGTAATTGTGGGTATGTATCCCCGGTTTAAAGATGAAATCAGCGAAAATATTCAATACACCCTTAAATATGGAATGAATGTATAAATATTAAAATAGATTAAAAAATAAGGTTGGAGAACATGATGAAATCAAAAAAATTGATCAATTGGGTCTTTGGAATTTTTATTTTGCAATCGGTATTTGTATGTGTTTCATGCTTGGCTGCTGAACCGGAACAACGGAGTGAAACGAAT
>CAZXSQ010000139.1:0-5318 GCA_964643335.1 uncultured bacterium | reverse complement strand
CGAATGTGCCTTGCCGGGCGATTACTGAAGGCCCCAAATCGCATTGGTTTGGCTATTATGACAAAATTCAATTTAGTAAGAATGACCGTTATGTTCTTGGTATGGAGGTAGACTTTAATGATCGGGCTCCAAAATCTGACGATGTCGTTCGTTTGGGTATGGTTGATCTTGAACAAAATGACAAATGGATCGAGTTTGGACAAACGGCGGCCTGGTGCTGGCAACAGGGATGTATGCTGCAATGGCTGCCCGGACATGAGAACAAAGTCATTTATAATATACGCCAAGATGATGGTTTTGCTTCTGTCATTCAGGATGTATTTACCGGTGAAAAAAAGACCATCTCCCGTCCGATTTACGCTGTCAGTCCAAAGGGGAACGTGGCAGTGAGCGTGAATTTCGCCCGCCTCGATGAAACCCGGCCAGGTTATGGTTACACAGGAGGGAAGGATCCAGGTGCGGATAAAATGCATCCCCATAATGACGGAATCTACCTGGTCGATCTGGCATCCGGGGATTCAAAATTAATTGTACCGCTGGAGCAGATTGCTTACATTGAAAGCAATGAACCTATACTGGATGGGTGCAAACATTGGTTCAATCATTTATTGTTCAATACCGATGGCTCGCGCTTTATCTTTCTACATCGCTGGTTTCGCGAACCGGATGTAAAACGCTGGTATACCCGCATGTTCACGGTGAATACAGAAGGAATAGAATTGTATAAAGTCGCTGATCATGGGATGGTGTCTCATTTTATCTGGCGGAATCCCAAGCAAATTCTGGCCTGGGCAACGGAACCGGATACCGGCAATCATTTTTATCTTTACACGGATATGACCGATAAAGAACAAATAATCGGAGATGGAATTTTAACCCGAGACGGCCATTGTACCTATTCCCCCGATGGAAAATGGATTATGGTGGATACCTATCCGGATAAAGATCGTATGCAAACTTTGATGCTGTATAGGCCTTCCGATTCCAATCTTGTTGTCTTGGGAAAATTTTACCTCTCATCCGATTTTAGAGGACAAACCCGCTGCGATCTTCATCCACGCTGGAGCCGAGACGGGAAATCCGTGTGTATCGACTCGCTCCATTCCGGTAAGCGGCAGATGTATGTGTTGGATGTGAGTGGTATTGTCAAGTAAATGAATTTTTTTGGAATATTAAGCGTCTTCAGATTTATGTAACAATATACTGAGTTTCTCTTGAAACTCTTCTATTGAATTAACTAAAACGGACTGCTTGTGCAATTGATCTAACAGCGTTATGTTTTCGATTTGATGCACATTGTCAATAATATAAGAAGGGATTTCTCCAAAACGAGTTGAAATAATATCGATGATATGTTCACGGCTTGTTTCTATTTTACCCTTATATAAGCCTTGTTGTTCTCCTTTTTGGATAAGTTGTTCTGCTATAGTCGGCATAATATTTTTTCCTGTTCTATCAAAAGAATATTGAAAACTGGTGTTCAAATCCTCATACGATATTTTTTCTGTACCGCTTAAAATATATATTACAACCGTCTCCACAATTTCGCCAATATTTTTCGCTTCGCCTAATTTCCGAAGAAGCTCAAAAATCTCTCTGAGTTTGTATTTTAACTCACGGCTGTAAATATGCTTCATTAATAGTAAAGCGATTCTCAAAAATAATTCACCTTGAATATCATCATCTTTGTATTCACCGAGATTATAAAACAGGTATTTAAAATCCGGCGAATAAGGTTTGATTTCTTGGATATCAGGGAATAAATCTTCAAATCTTCTGGAGATTTTCCAAGTTTGCTCCTCATGATAAACAACAATTGGGATGATCAAGCGTAAACCACCGGATTTCGATTCTTTTAAATCTTTCTCCCAAATCCGAACCATATAACGCAAGAGATGGAAAGCCATCATTGGTTCAGGGAAACTTTTATGTTCAAAAAGAATATAAACATAAATGCTGTTCATGGGTAAGGCAGGCGTCCTCGCCTGCGTCTTTTGGCAAGCGGGGACGCTTGCTTTACCCTCACACTGGTATATATCCTCACATAGGATATTTTTATCTTTTAATTGGACTTCAAAAAGAAGATCGGAAAAATGCTCCTGTAAATATTGATCGGTAAAAGAGTCCTTGGAGGTTGTGATTGTTTGAGGATCGATGAGTTTGGCAATTTCTTTGGGTAGGTAATTTTGCAAAAAATCGCTGGCCACCTCGGGGCGGGAAAAGACTTCTTTGAAAAATTTATCATGAGGATTTGATAGATCAATGGACATTGAAGTTTAAACTATTTTGGTGTTTATATTAAAAATCTGCAATAATTATATACTTAATATACTTTAAACTTGTCGTCAATGATGCGAACCTTCATGACCGGCGGGATTACGCAAAACGTCTTGAGACCGTTCGCGGATAGTTTCAGCGATTTGTTCCATTTCTGGATGAGTCATCATTTGCAAAGAGGCGCGCTGGCGCAGGAGTTTGACAACCATGCGGGCTTCACCCACCAGTTCGTCCTGATTGCCGCCGATTTCCACAAGCGCTGCTGTGATTTCTTTACATTTATCGGTTGCATCCTCTCCCTCATAGTCCAAAAGAGTTGCCCGGAATTTATCGACAAGTTCCTTTTGGGCATATTCGGGGGTTTTGATTTTATCAAAACGTTCTTCAACCCGCTTATCGATTTCTTTAATCAGCGATTCCAATTCGCCGATTGGTTCTTTTAATTCGGGATGGGCTGTTTTCTGCTCTTTTAGATAATCGAGCATTGTATGTCCGAATTGAACATACTCTTCGATTCTATTGCGGATGTGTCTGATGAAAATCATCACATCATGCAGTGCTTCTTCAATTTCCCCGGTTTTTTGTTTTTGCTGTTTCTTTTCATAAATGGCGTTGAGTATGTTACGATTGGTGCAGGTGGCGATACCTTGATATTCCGCCTGCTGACCTTCAAGGTCGAGAATATATTCGCACGGGCCGACTCCGAGTGTGCCGCGGATGATATCGACTATCGTAAACTGATCGAGCGGTGTTTCCTGAAGCCGGTCGATGGGGTAGATAAGAACCGGTCCCTCGAATTGAATGGCCTCCTCTTTCAGTGGTTCAAAGTAGGCTTTTATATCTTTGCGATCGATCCAGCAGGGATAAATGTAGGATCCCAGCACGGTCATCCAGCGTCTGCGCTCCGAGTTGTTTTGCCACCATTCATCCACAGTCATATCCTTTTGGCCCAGCCAGTAATGTTTTTTATAGGTTCCATTTTTCAGCCGGGATACCATTTCCCAACTATCTGTCAGACCGTTGGTGCATTGCCAGTCCACCCGCCAGTGCGCAATATAAGGAATTTCCCAATCTAGTGGAAGGATTTTCCCCGCATCGTTCAGTGAAATATCGCAGTGATACCAGATTCCAGGCTGTTCCAACACCGCTACCCAGATTTCTCCATTTTGGCCATACGCAATGTCTGATTGAGTAATCTCACGGTTAGATCCTTGGCCGGATAACTGGACTTTGATATCACGTTCGTTGGTGTTGCATACGCTCATAAGGATCGAATTTCCATGATCCAGCAGTTGCATGAAAAAGTTATCGCTGGGGAGTCCGGTGCTATCGACCGGTATATTTTTCGCGTCGATGACAATATCATCAGTGAAAAAATCGGGGAGAAGGGCAAAGCGGCTGCTTGCATCGATTTGAAGGTCTTTTATATTTCCATCCGGTTTTGTATAGATGTAGGGCTGCCCCATATCCAGTTCAAATAAAAGACCATACTTTCTGCCATTTTTGGATTGAAAGGTAACCTTCACCGCAGAGGTATCGGGGGTATTGTTTACCATATCCACTTTAGAAACCGTCAGGACTGTATTATTAATAAAGGGATTTAATCGTGCTCTAAATTTGAATTGATTTTTTATACGGGAGTAGAGTTCCGCGCCTTTACCTGTTTGCCGAATAACCACGGCAATACGGTTATTTAGCAATACGGTGTCACCTTGAAAGGTATGGCTGATGTTTTCTTCCGGTATTTGATGCCAATTATCTCTACTTTTAAAGGACGAATCGGTTATTGGGCCAGGGGATATCGTTTTGGTGTCCAAAATCGAAGTAAAAGGTGGTATATCCTGTGCCCCAACGAATGATGAAATACCCATAAGTAACGCCACTGTGACAACGCATCGAACGAAATATCTATTTTGCTTCATTTTTATCCTTTCAATCATTTCATTTAATTCAAGACATGCTTCTTATATTCTTCACATATGAAACCGATTTAGTCAACCTTCTCTCTTTTTAATTCTATTCCGCCTTTAAAAGTGATAACGGGGTATCCAAATCAGAAATATATGGTAAGGTTGACAAAATCTTTGCTGGTTTTGATGATATTTTATGTTGGTAAAAAAATAAAAGAAACTGTTTTGATCAATGAATATATGGAATTGTATACGCATTTTCGTGTTGGGGCTTCTGTTTTCTTGTTTTCCCTTGTTGCTCTGTGCTCATCAACCTTTTCAGTCTTACATTCAACATCGGGTATATATAGTTGTGTCGCCAGAAAATATCGATATCGAATTGGAATTGACTTTTTATAATTTATTTGCACTGGCTGAACGGCGGAAAATCGACCTGGATGCCGATGAACGTATTGATCCAACTGAAGTGGATATTTATCTAAAAAACAATACTGATACCTTTCTACATCATCTTGACCTTTGTTTGGATAATAAAACGTTAGAGTTAATTTATTTGTTTGATCCTGAATTGGATTTGTTTGGTGATAACCGAATCGCTCCCAGCCCTTTTCATATCAATCTGACTCTTTTCGCTCGCAATACTGGATTTACTGGATACTCGTCACTTAAACTACAGGATCGCATTTTTAGCTCCTATCCGGCGGTACTTTCTTGGGATGCTATTGGGAATAATGGAATTCAAATCAATTCAAATGGCATTCCAAAGTCATGGGTATCAAAAGAAATTCAAAGTGTTTCGAGAACATTTAAACTAAGTGTTACCCCAGCTAATTTCCAAAGTCAGATGAACCGGGGAATCATGCTTTGGATTCTATTTCCCCAAATAGTTATAAGTTGAATTACATTCTTCAAGAAAGGAATTTAGGGGTATGAGGAGGTTAATTCATTTTTTCTTGTTCATTGGATTGTTGGCAGGTTGCTTTGGAGAATTAATTTGTGCCGCAGCCAGAGATGATTATCCCTCTTTGGAAGACGCATCGAAATTGGCTGGAGAACTCGTCAAGCATCATCCTTATCTCTTCCACGATGGGCAAAAATCAGCTCTTGATCGCATTAACCGAAGAATGCGTG
>CAZXSQ010000138.1:0-13430 GCA_964643335.1 uncultured bacterium | reverse complement strand
GCACGATAGACCAGTGAATCCCCCGGCTGTAAAGTAACTCGGCTCAGAACATGGGTAACCCGCATGTATTTATCCACATCCGAGTTTTGATAATAGAGACGTTCATCACGGATATATTCTCCAGCACCGTTAGTATAGACAATCATGTTGTTCTCGACCGGTTCTGCTGGTAGATTTAAAAAATCGTATTCGATTCCACAAACCCACCCATTGCTTCCATCCTGGAATGCTATCCAGTTTTTGTCATTGGTGTATTTCGCTTCACCGATTCGATTTTGGTAACGTGTAAACATCACTTCGTCTTCAGGAATAGTGTGGAATTGAGGATTGTTGACCAAACCCAATGTTATTCGGAAATCATTTTCCGGATCAGTGGCCGGTTTAAAGGGAGAATAAAGAAACATCTGCATATTCGCTATCCCGCTGGTTCCAAATTCCGTATTGAAAAACGACACTTCAGAGGGGTAAAATAACAGAGAAGAATCACTCATATTGGTTACGGTCGTTGTAACCCACAGTACAGCTTCATGATTGCTCACCGAAAAATGCTTGGAAATATTCAAAAAAGAGGGAGAAGTGCTCTTGATTATGAGGGTTGACGGAGTTGAATCTTTCGGATAAACCATCTCAGGTAGAAAGGTTTGTGAAACAGGCAGAATTTTTGTACTTGAGAGCGGGTGGCTGGCATAAAGCAATAATGAACTGCCGGATTTAGCAGACGAACTATTCGCTCGTAAGAAATTGTTTTTATCCGTGTTAAATGCTTCCAGCCCGCCGAATCGGTCAAGATTGATCTTTGCTTCGATCCACTCGTTTGAAAGAGTGATTACTGATGATGTTTGATTTGCTGAAGTATCTGTATTATTGGCATGAACCGGACTGAATGACAATGTCAGAAGCATGAAGACCAAACCTATCGATTGCAGCATGACCGTAAAAAGTCTCATTACTTGTTGAACTCCCATTAAAAATTCTAGTTCGTTTCGAGAAAACAACGATTTTATAATAATGACAGTAACATTAATTTTCCAAAGGGATAAACTGTTTTTAAGAGTAAAATAGGCGTCATTCAAGGGTAAAACAGGCGTCCTGCCTGTTATTTCAGGGTAAAATATGCGTCTCGCCTGTAAATCATGAAGCATTTCTAATGAGCCAATGAATCTAGTTTGGTGGTTTTAGTGAATGAATAAGGACATAATTCGTCAAAAATAAATGAGACTTTGATGAGATAAAATCGTATAACAAATAATAAAATATCGAAACTTAACTGACCAAAGTGTCATCAAGATTATTCTTTTTTTAAACTTAAGCCAATTATTTATGTAAAATAGTTTGATTAATTAGTAGTTTTGTTATAAAATATAGCTTTGAACCTATTGATTATGACATTTCGTTATAATTTTGGGATCGAGCAATAAAAAAACAGTTGATTTTTTTAGAATTTGATAGATTTCTGTTTATAAAGGAGATTATGTTGGGTTTTAGCCAAAAATTCTTTTTTATTTTTTTTCTTGTATTGCTGATTCCTGCCTGTAAGACCACGGCTCCCAGCAAGTCTAAACAAAAAAATACCATCCTTTTCGAGCGGCATTCCAACAGCGTTGTTAAGGATGCAGATAGATACTTTGAGCAAGGGCAGTATAAAACGGCACTATTAAAATACGCGGGGATTGTTTATGCCAAAGATTCAGATAAGGAAGAAGTACCCCATTCCCGCTATATGCTTGGATTATGTCATTATTTCCTCGAACAATATTCCGAAGCATATAAAACGCTGGATGTTCTTGTAAAGATGCATCCTGATTTTTCTTATATCGATAAAGCAAAAGAAATCATGGAAAAGAGCAAAGCTCAAATCGATCAGCGGAATCAGCTTTTGGCCCAAAAACGCATGGAACTGAAGAGTGATATCCAGCACTTGGAAAAACGAGTATCTGAAAATCCCAAAAATGGAGACTTATATTACAATCTAGGCAATTTATACTGGTCGGCAGGAAGATTCCGGGAATCCGTGGCCATGTATGAAAAAGCAGCCAGGATCAATCCACGTTACTTGGAAAACAGCCATATACAAAATCGGGTACGAATCACTCCCGATGGAAATTTTGCCGTGCGCGATCCATTACTTGCCCTGAAGGAGGAAGACCCTGTCCGCGTTAATGCTGACATGGAGCGTGTTCAAAAAGCCAACTGGTTGGGAGAAGAGGAGAAACTTCGTGTTAGTGGTACCGTGGAAAATCGGGGACTTTGGGATGTTCAGAATGTACGAATCGAAGTGACGATTTATGATTTTCATGACGTCGTGCAGGGGACAAAGTTGGTTCCTGTCGGAAATCTAAAAGCGGGGAAAGAAAGAAATTTTTCTGTGCTTTTTGATGAATACAGCGGAATGGCTATCGATATTAGAAAATTCACCACCCAAGTTTTTTATGAAGAATATTAAACAATTGAATAAGTTAATCATGATGAGAAAACAGTTGGATATTCGTATTCTTTTATTGATTTTGTGTTTTTATCTGGGGGCATTTCAGGTGCCCTATGCGGGTGAAACGCCGGAGTCGGTTACTTATAACCGCGATGGAAAAACAGGGGTTTTCCCGGAAAAAGAGTTCCAAACTCTGTACAAAAATCTCAAAAATGATTATAAAACCAATAAATCTCATCCGTTACAGGTTTTTCTGGAAATCAATGTATTCGAAGTGTTAGTAAGAAACGTGGATGACATTGGTTTCATATATAACCTCTTTGGCGAAATTGGCCCGTTTGAGGGTACTAATTTGGCTGGTGATCCTGTGATTGAAAGCAACATGGGGGTTCTCGGCAGCGGGAACCGCAACCAACTGCTGCCTACGGGAGCGAATATCAATGCCACAGTCCTTCGGGCAGACGACGGTTACGTTCATGCTGTGTTTCAAGCTCTCGCTGAAGATCAAATTGTTAAAGTGCATGCCAATCCGATTATGATCACGGTGGAAGGTGTGCCCGCCAGGCTGGAAACCGGAGACGATATACCTTTTCTTGCTCGAGCGAGTCTTCGAGAGGTTGTGACAGTGGTCTCCGATTTTCGTAATACAGGAGTAACGTTGGAAGTGACACCGGTAATCGGTTATATGTCCACAGATGTCCAGCATAAAAATCCGTTTATTCGTACTGAAATCGATGCCGATTTGTCCACCGTGACTCGTTTCCGTGAAGAGGAAGGATTCGCGCAGCCAATTGTCGATACCCGCCAATATTCGACAACAGTTTGGTTGCGGGATGGAATGCGTATATTAATTGGGGGATTATTCAAAGATTCGAATTCAAAACGTATGCGCGGTGTTCCCATTTTGAAAGACCTCCCTTTGCTAGGGAGGTTATTCAGAAGTAGTGGAAATACCAGCAGAGTTTCTCAACTCTATATTATGATTCGGCCTTCAATATTAGATATATGGAGTGAAGAAGAAAGTTTCGAGGAAACACTTTCCGAGCAGGAACAAAATTATAAGCAATTACGTGAAATGCTCGATAAACGGGCTCAGGAAGTTAAAATTGATACAAGTCCAATGGAGCAATTCAGAGAATTATTTCTGGATAGGTCTACTCCGCAGTAATGAGGTCATCAGGTATCAATTTAAGTATAAGTTTAACCTTAAGAGGTTCTTTGAATATGTGGTGTCACCGTTTTTTTATCGTTTTTTTGGGGATGATGGGTCCATTCTTGCTCATGGGTATAGAAAAATTGCGTGCCCAAGAACTACCAGGAGCAATGGTCGAAATTGCCGCCACGATCATCGAATACCGGCACAATCATGAGGAACAATTCGGTGTGTTTTATCAATTTCAACCCAATGAAAAAACGGATTTCGGTCAAAGCGACCTTTTCTTGCCAGGAACGGAAAAACAAACCGATCAACATATACCCGCTTTAAATATTACCGGAAGCTTTGCTGAATTCAAATACGGTTCTATTGATTTCAATGTAAAAACAGCAATACAGGAAGGTTGGGCGACTGTCATAAGCAACCCGATGGTATTGGTTGCCGATGGTGAGAGTACCAGCCTATCCAGCGGTGAGGAAGTACCATTAACAACCCTTCAATTTCAAGGAAATAAAACCCGGCTGGAATTAAAAACAAGAAAAACCGGAATTAAATTGAACGTAACCCCCCGGATATTTGAGGGTGATAAAGTGTTGATGAACCTGGAAATCGAATCCAGTGAAATAATCCGTTTCGATGTTTTTGACAGGGGAGACGGTCAGCGTTACGAACTTCCGGTAGTCTCAACCCGAAACATAAAAAGTGTTGTTATCGTGCCTTCCGGGAGGCAGCTCTATATTGGTGGCTTATATACCGATGATACAGGTGATTTGACACGTAAAGTTCCCGTCGCCGGAGACATTCCCATACTTGGGTATTTTTTGCGGGGTTTCAATAAGAAAAAGCGAAGAACCGAAACCATTTTT
Organism: uncultured bacterium; assembly: GCA_964643335.1. GTDB lineage: Bacteria > Hinthialibacterota > Hinthialibacteria > Hinthialibacterales > Hinthialibacteraceae > CAZXSQ01. The sequence continues at coordinate 8,983 of CAZXSQ010000138.1, read as the reverse complement.
CAGATTATTCCCACAATCAGAAAACCTGGATATGGACTGGAAGCTGATTTGAGTGTGTTTTCCGATCTTCTTGAGACCAATAGTGATTCAAAAGTGATTCAAGAACAAAAATTAGATAGAATTCCCTCTGATCTTTCACCTCAGCAACTGGCTCCAATTGGTATAAAGGAACCTACAGGACAAGCGGTTGTTATTCCGGGAGAAAAAATCAAGGCGGCTTCTCCCGAAATTAAACCCGGCACTGGTGATATTCCAGGCATGAAAGAAGAAAAAGTTCGGAAAAAATTAACTCCTGATAGAAAGCGTAAGCGTTGGAAAAGACTTATTTTACAATAAAAACCCTCATGTGATTTCTGATTGGATTCAAAAAGTATAACTCACGTGTTATACATTTTCTTTGTACAGATTGCCGATATGATGCAATGTTCCAATGAAGCACCATGTAAATAAATGTGGATGGATAGCGTGAATCAATGAGGCCGCTGCCAAAATGGTTACCGAGCATTGGGCGGCAGAAAAGAATGTATCCGAATTTGCATCTCGACTACTCCCTGTATTTTTTAGGTGCACAAGGCCGCTTGCTATTCCAGCCTCAGCAAAGAAGACCATTAAGGTAGAGTATTTATCGGAAAGAAAATTGAATATTTCTGGATAAGCCCAAAGAATATAACTCTCAAATTGACCTATACCTACACCGAAAAAAGGATGTTGAGTGAAAAGAGTCAAAAAAGCCAGATTACTGTTCAATCTCCATTGAAAAGGAGGAGAAGAGAGCAATAATGGAATCCTGTCGGTTAACGCGAAGAATAATAAGTATCCCCCCAATGCAATAACCGCTGGGACGAACCAAGGCCAGTCTTTTTTCTTCAAAATCCCGAATAATATTATGAGGCAGACACTCAATAGCGTAATGAACTTGCCGCTGTTGGAGCCAGCACCGATGGCAAATGCCACTGTGATAAAAAAAACGGCCATCCAAAGTATTTTTATATGCTCAAAGGAAGCCTCACGAATTTTCAATGCGGCAAAAGGCAGAAGCACTGCAAGAAAAACCGTGAAATAATTCCAGTCTCGAAATCCCCCGGAAAAATGTATAGGTTCCACGCCATTTCGGCCGAGTAATTGACCGAATGATAACAGTAACGATATCCCTATACAGACTAACAATACATTTGCAGCGCTTTTTTTTGAAACAGAATCATCCAAAAATCGGCTGATAAAATAGGCTGTGCCGAGAAACACAGAAAAGCGCAGGGCTTCCTTTGCTGATAAGATGGGATGAATTGAAAATAATGTCGACGCCCATATTGTGATTCCCAATGCCATTAATATGTAAAGCCAATCATTTAACTTTTCTCGTTCCGTCAAGAAAAAGCGGATCAGCACCGCCAGAAAAAAAGAAGGCAGCAAAGAATACGCTGAGGGAATGGATATCCATCCGAGATTGATTTGCCAGACTTCAATGGTTGAAGTAATCAATAACATACCCGCTCCCAAAAAGGGAATGAACGCAAAGAGTCCGGCTAGCAGAATAGTAATAACCGTATATGAAAAGAAAGCAAACATAATAAAGCCAACCTTATGCAGTCAAATAACGAATATTCAAGCACAATATTTTTTTCTTGGATGATAAATTCAGTTTTGGATTTAAAAAAGTGATGCCGAACATAACCAGATGTCATGATACTTATTTTAAACAGTGGTATTGTCAACCTGGCACAGTCAATTTATTAGTTGAGTAGCAATGTTGGCCATTTTGGCGCAATCCATTTTTGGGTTGCACGCCACTGCTTGAGATTCATATACTTTTTTGTTAAACCAAATTATAAATTGAACATATGTAAATATAAAATATTGAGTCAGTTGAAGTAAGTTATATTTAGAGGAACAATTATCGAAATTCATTGGCATTCACTTTGCTTATACAAGGTTTCGAATTAAATGGCATCGTAAAAAAATAAATAGATGCGTTAGGAGAAAGGAGTTAAGTCATGGCAGTAAAACCACTCGCTGACAGAGTTCTGGTCAAACGACTGGAAGAAAAAGAAGAGAAACACGGAAACATTATTATTCCTGACACCGCGAAGGAGAAGCCACAAGAAGCGGAAGTAATCGCAGTGGGACCAGGAAAACGTAGTGAAGATGGGAATCGAATCGGGATGGAAATTAAAAAAGGTGATAAGGTCCTTATCAGCAAGTATGGAGGCACGGATATAAAGATAGACGGCACTGAACATGTGATTGTGCGTGAGGATGATATCCTTGCTATTATCGAATAATTCTAAATTACCAAAACGATTCAAAATAAAACAAAAATACAAGGAATAGTCAGGAGGCATATAGGAAATGGCTGCAAAACAGTTAGTCTTTAATGAAGAAGCGAGATCCAAAGTACTCAAGGGTGTTGAGAAACTCGCTAAAGCGGTGAAAGTTACCCTTGGACCGAAAGGAAGAAATGTCGTCTTGGATAAAAAATGGGGCTCCCCCACTATTACAAAAGACGGCGTGACTGTGGCGAAAGAAATCGAACTGGAAGACAAATATGAAAACATGGGTGCACAGATGGTGCGCGAAGTCGCTTCCAAGACAAGCGATGTCGCTGGTGACGGTACCTCGACAGCCACAGTGCTGGCTGAATCCATTTATCGTGAAGGTATGAAACACGTAACAGCCGGAGCCAGTCCCATTGCTGTTCAGCGAGGCATTTTGCTGGCGACAGAAGCCGTTGTAAAAAGTTTGCAAAACCTCAGCCGAAAAGTGAAAGACCGCAGTGAAATCGCCAATGTCGCTACCATTTCAGCGAACGGCGACACCACTATTGGTGAAATTATCGCTGATGCGATGGACAAAGTTGGCAAAGACGGTGTTATTACTGTTGAAGAAGCCAAATCATTGGAAACCACGCTTGATGTGGTTGAAGGTATGCAATTCGACAAAGGATATCTTTCCCCTTACTTTGCGACAGACCAACAGACACTTGAATGTGTTCTTGAAGAACCCTTCCTGTTGATCAACGAAAAGAAGATCTCCAATATGAGAGATCTGCTTCCCATTCTGGAAAAAGTTGCTCAATCCGGACGTCCCTTGTTGATTATTGCCGAAGATGTTGAAGGTGAAGCCTTGGCCACTCTAGTTGTTAACAAGATTCGTGGAACCCTGAAAGTTTGTGCTGTGAAGGCTCCTGGTTTTGGTGACCGACGTAAAGAAATGCTGAAAGATATCGCCACTCTTACAGGTGGACGCTGCATTACTGAAGATTTGGGAATCAAACTCGAAAATATTACCGTGGATGACCTTGGCAAAGCCAAACGGGTAACTGTGGATAAAGACAATACCACTATCGTCGAAGGTGCCGGCAAGAAATCCGATATCCAGGGGCGAATTACCCAGATTCGCAATCAAATCGAAGAAACCACTTCGGACTATGATCGTGAAAAGTTGCAGGAACGGCTGGCAAAGCTTGCCGGTGGTGTTGCGGTGATTCAGGTTGGTGCTGCCACTGAAACCGAGATGAAAGAAAAGAAAGCCCGTGTCGAAGATGCCCTTCATGCTACCCGTGCTGCAGTCGAAGAAGGTATCGTTCCAGGTGGTGGTGTGTCTTTCATTCGCGCGATCAAATCGCTGGAAAATGTAAAACTGGATGAGCATGATCAAAACACTGGTGTAAATATCGTTCGGCGCGCTCTGGAAGAACCACTTCGCCAGCTGGCTCTAAATGCCGGTATGGAAGGTTCACTGGTAGTCGAACAAGTGAAAAATGAAAAAGCCAATCGCGGTCTGAACGTGGCGACAGGTGAGTACGAAGACCTTGTCAACTCCGGGATCATTGATCCGACAAAGGTTTCACGGACCGCTCTCCAAAATGCATCAAGTATTGCCGGGTTGTTGTTAACCACAGAAGCACTCGTTGCCGAACTCCCCGAAAAAGAACCTCCAGCACCACATGGTGGTGGACCAGGTGGACCAGGCGGAATGGATTACGGAGGCTTCTAAGCAAGAAATCAACGTTTCAAAAAAACACAAAGGGCCGTTCAGTCGAACGGCCCTAATTTTTTCTATCAAAACCCATTGTTTCTTTCAAAATCCACCTATCCCCATCTAAATTCATTTTTCCAATATACCGCCCTGTCTGCAAAAATATAGTTTCAGTCTATAGCACAAGTGAATGATATAAGGTATTGTTCCCTTCAAATCTCAATTTAATATGGTAGATTAGGTCTGATATCTTTTATTATTAAGGAGGAAAAGTATGAAGAAAAGTTTATGGCTGACATGTTTTTTGTGTCTCTCGTTGTGTGTGTTTGGACAGGAAGTAGTTTTTGAACTTGAGGTGGGAACGGAAGGAAAAGGACTGGACGCGTTCATCATCAATGACGCAATGGTTTTTGAAGTCGAAGTGTTCGATCCTCCGCCTGGCTTTTCCACGTTGGGATTGGAAATGGGTGACGCAACCAACGGTATTTGGCTGGATGATTTCCGGGGAACGGATTACCAGATTGATATTGTTTGGCTTGACGTCGGTCAATGGGCGGATGAGACCTCTGGCGATGATGCGGACGGCGTTTTAACGATCCGCGGACAAACCACCGATACCCACATTCGTGGAGGCGGCAACGCAGGTTACAATGTCGAACGTGAAAAAGATGCTTCCGGTTACGGACAGGGCGGTTTGAAGATTGTGAGTTTCTTTGGTGATGGATCGGACAACACTGAACAGGACCGCCGCCGAGTGAATGACGGGACAGTTCCTGAATGGCAAGGACAAAGTTTTCGCGCTCATAGCTCGCAAATCAGCCTGGTAGCCTGGGAACCGCCGGAAGACGGCAATGTTCCTCCCGCTATGGAAATCGATTTCAACACCCCTAATTCTGTTGTTTTTTGGGATGAAACTTTTCCTGATGGTCATGCGGGTATCAGCTGGGCTTCCGGTTTAGCGCAAGTGGTGTACTTCCGTGTTACTGATCTTTCTGATGTCCCTGCTCCAACACCACCGCCACCGCCGGATGATTTTATTATCGAAGCAGAATCTGGCGAAACATATGATTTTAATGGTGAAACCAGTCAAATTATTGGTACAGGTACCGACGTGAAAACCGAAGGTGAACCGGAAGCCATGATTTTCCCAGGTGAATCAGATCCGGCTAATGATGGAGTGGAAAATTTTACCTATAATGGCGGGATGTTGCCCGAAGATTTTATTGGTGCTTCAGATTGGGCTGCTTTTAGTATTGAAGCTACTGCGGACCAAGCCGGATTATATGATGTCTATTATCGGGGGCGGAACGTAGGTGTTGATGACGCGTTTATTGTCTTGCGTTCAAATCCGGATGATCCTACCGTTGATCCTTTCACCGGTGCTGATGGGATTACCTTCTTCGAAATGGCAACGCATGTGATGCGGCGAACAACTCACACAGCCGGTGTGATCAATATTCAAGAGGGTGAAAATATATTAACGGTGAGCGCATGGGGGGAAGAAGCTGGTGATGTCGGATTTTTATTGGATCAGATACTATTGGAACGCAATACATCGAATGTTGCATTTTTAACTGATAGTATAGAACCCAACGCGTCTGATCCCGATCTGGTCTACCGCCTGGAAAACACATTTGGATTTGATGTCACCGTGATGGACTTGGAAGTGGTTGCCGATTCGGATCCACCAAGGCGCACTACCTTCACTCCTGAAGTTTTGGAAAGCGGCCAGTTTGATTTACTGGTGGTTTCAGCTGTGAATTCTTCCGGAAACATATCCGATCAATTTTTAGGTGTTGATATTCCTATTCTTATGCTCGAACAAGCGGTTGCTGACAGTATGCAATATGGTGTGGATGGTACTAACACCGGTAATCTTCGCGAATGGGTAGTCACCGACAATACTCATCCCATTACTGATGGTTTTTCATTGGGAAATATTCAGGTTCAAGATTGGGAGAAACCCGAACTCCCGGGTACTGGTTTGGCATATATTACAGAACCTATTGCCGAAGGAGCTCAAGTTTTAGCTACTACTCCCGATGATGAAGCACAGATTACAGCCCTTGCGATCGATGCGGGTGCAACTTTGCTCGATGGAAGCAGTGCGGCCAACCGGCGTGTCTTCCTGGGATATGCCGATTGGAATTTCGGGCTGAATGTGATGACTGATGAATCCTGGCAATTGGTTGATTCCGCAATCCAATGGTTAACCGGTGAAGTGGATGTACAGCACTGGTCAATCTATTAATCATCAGTTATTGATATGAATTGATCATTAAATAAGTTCTTCTAAAAACTCCCGAATATCAACTTCGGGGGTTTTTTTGTGGGCGTATCACTAATGATATTTGTAGATTATTATTGATTATCGTTTGATGGAAGCGTAGTTTTTTGGTCTTGTTTTTCCGGAAGAAAGATAATATAGTGTATTAAAATCCTACAAAATCAATATAGATTTTTTTTATTCTATAAGCAGAACTTAAAGTTTAGTTTTTGTTTTCGAAGTAAATTTTAGTAATGGTTTCGTCATGATATCAATGATTGGGTATTTTTGTTAATTTTTTTTTGTAATGAACAGTATTGAGGAAGTAACAGTGCGGCGGTTTTGTTTATGAAAAAAGAGAATCTTATTTTTGTAATTTCAATAGGATTAGGATGTTTATGCTGGATCATTGATGCTCTTCTGGATCACCTCTTTTTTTATGAAGGTTCGTTTTGGGGACTCTTAATAACCAATATTCCTGTTCATGAAATATATATTCGCTTGGCCGTGTTATTTTGTTTTGGTGTATTCGGTTGGATTACCTCTATACTAATCAGGAAATACGAAAATGCGAAAACAGCACTTGAACGCCGTCAACGGGCTCTAGGCACTTTAAGCGATTGCAACCAAATACTTGTTCGGGCTGCAGATGAAAATGAATTATTAAACCAGGTATGCAGGATAATTACCCGAACTTCAGGATATAGGTTAGCATGGGTCGGTTATGCAGAAAATGATACACATAAAAGTGTACGTCCTGTAGCAGCAGCCGGATATGATGAGGGATACATTCAAAGTGCAGACATTTCATGGGGGGGATAACGAAAAAGGGCTAGGTCCTACGGGAAAAGCTATTCGTACAAGTCAGCCTGTCCTTGTATCAAACACTCAGTTAAATCCAAACTACGCCCCCTGGCGCGAAAAAGCACTGGAACGCGGCTATTATTCTTCAATCGCCCTGCCTTTAATATCAGAAGGAAACGTTTTCGGCGCCTTGAACATTTATTCTTCCGATAAGGATGCTTTCGATTCCGAAGAAATCAAACTTTTATCGGAACTGGCAGACGATTTGTCATATGGAATTGTTTCTATAAGAAAGCGCAAAGAGCAGGAAGCCACTTCTGAAGCTCTTCAGGAAAGTGAAAAACGTTTTCGAAAGGCTATTTTAGAAGCGCCTTTTCCCATCATGCTTCATGCAGAAGATGGCAACGTGTTGCTCATCAGCAATATTTGGACAGAACTTACGGGTTATAACTTAGAAGATATTCCGACTATACAAGCGTGGACAGCGAAAGCTTACCAAGACCGGAAAGAGTCGGTTCAAAGTATTATTGACAAACTCTATGAGCTGAATAGGCGTGTGGATGAAGGTGAATTCCAGATCACATGCAAAAACGGAGAAAAAAGGATATGGGCTTTTAGTTCTTCACCTTTAGGTTATGTTCCAAATCATGGCCGAGTGATAATCAGTATGGCCATGGATGTCACTTCAAGAAAAAAGGCTGAAGAGGCACTCGAAAAAAGTGAGCAGTTATACCGCAGTGCTATCGAGGTGGCGGATGCGGTGCCTTATTATTTGAATTTTGAAACTAATTCTTATGAATATATGGGGCATAAAATTGCTTCACTAACGGGGTATTCCAGTGAAGAGTGTACCCCAGATTTGCTGGAATCCATAACACAAGACGTTGTTATGCTTGGCCGGTTGAAAGGATTAACTGTAGAAGAGGCCAGGAAAAGAACAAGAGGCGAAGAAGGAATGAACTGGCGGGCGGATATCAAGATACAATCCCGCTCCGGAGATGAAAAGTGGCTGGCGAACGCGTCTGTCCAGGTTAAAAATGATGAAGGACGAACGGTAGGTTCGCTTGGGATTGTACAAGATATAACCGAACGCAAGCGAATAGAAGAAGAATTAAGAAAATCAGAAGCCTTTTATCATTCGCTGTTTGAAAACCTTCCTCAATCTATTTTCCGTAAAAATCTGGAAGGACGTTTTACCTTTGTGAACCAACAGTTTTGTCAGTTTATTGGCAAAAGTGAAGAAGAGATTATTGGGAAGACCAATTATGATATATCACCATCAAATTTGGCGGATAAATACAGGAACGATGATAAATACGTGATGAAAACCGGGGCTCTATTTGAGTCTGTTGAAACAAATCAAACTCCCGATGGCCGGAGTTATTATGTTCAAGTTGTAAAAGCGCCGATCCATGATGCCGAAGGAAACATTATCGGTATTCAAGGTATCTTTTGGGATATTACAGAGAAAAAAATCGCCGAAGATCAAATCAAAAACCTGGCAAAATTTCCGAGTGAAAATCCAAATCCAGTTTTGCGTGTATCCAAAGATGGAATACTTCTCTTTGCGAATAAAGCCAGCGATTGTTTGCTGAATTATTGGGGGATAAATGAAGGAGATACTTTACCCTTAGATTGGATTGCCAAAATCAAACAATCTTTCGAAGAGGATGTGATTCAAGAGATTGAAGTGGATTGCTTTCATCGCATTCACATGATCATGATCACTCCTGTTCACGACAGCGGTTATGCTAACTTATACGGCCGGGATATTTCTCAAGAAAAGAAGCTGGAAAAACAGTTTCTGCAATCACAAAAGATGGAAGCGGTGGGTAGACTTGCCGGTGGAATCGCCCACAACTTCAACAACCTGCTTATGGCCATTTTAGTCTCTTATCACTCAAATTGAGCTCAAAACGGTCAAAAAATTTGATTGAA
>CAZXSQ010000137.1:0-13438 GCA_964643335.1 uncultured bacterium | reverse complement strand
TGCAAAAACTACAAGGAGTCGGCAATGTCCGTGTCGGTGGTGGCCGGGAGAAAGAAGTTCACATCCGGCTCTACCGGGAACGATTGGCGGCTTACAAAATCGGTGTCAATGATGTCATCGAAGCCGTCCGCGCCCAGCATGTTGAAATACCAGGCGGTAAAGTTGAATCCCATGAACAGGAATACCTTATCCGAACCATGGGAGAATATAAAACGGCTGAAGGCTTCAATGACCTCATCGTCGCGTACAGGCAAGGTACTCCGATCCGCTTGAGTCATCTGGGTTATGCTGTATCCGCCCGTGAAGAAAGCATGTCGGTAGCAAAATACACCCTAACCGGCAAAGGCTCGAATAAGGCCGTTGCTCTGGGAGTCGCCCCCCGTTCCGGCGCAAATGACGTGGCGATTGCAAGAGCGGTCAAAAATGAGATACCCAATATCCAACAAATATTACCCGAAGGGATGGCAATTCATATCGCCTCGGATACGACCCGATTTATCGAGCAATCCATCGACGAGGTACAGATGCAGCTGGTTGCAGGCGGGATTTTGGCGGCTCTGGTCATTTTTCTCTTTTTACAAAATATCCGCACCACCTTTATCAGTGCGATCGCGATTCCTACATCCATTATTGCGACATTCGCCTGCATGTACGCTTTGGGATTTACCATGAATAATATGACCATGCTGGGTCTGGTCGTGGCGGTGGGTATCGTGATCGATGACGCCATCGTCATGGTGGAGAACATTTACCGGCACAGAACCAGCTTAAATAAAGGAGCTATGCAAGCCGCTTACGATGGTTCGTCTGAAATCGCCTTTGCTATCGTATCAACAACACTTGTTCTATCAGGGGTTTTTCTTCCGGTCGCATTCATGGGAAGTATTATCGGCCGGTTCTTTTATGAATTTGCCATTACGGTTGCGTTTGCTGTGGTGTGCTCATCCTTGGTAGCTTTAACGGTTGTCCCCATGCTGAGTTCCCGTTTTTTGAAAACCGGACTAAGTAATTTCTTCGTTTTTAGAATTTTTGAATGGATCATGGAAAAGGGTACATTCCTTTACCGCAAAAATATCGACTGGTTTTTGCGGCATCGTTTTGTCATGGTTATCCTTGCTTTGGCTGTTTTAGGGTACGGTGTATGGCTGTTCATGATCATTGGCAAAGAATTTATCACAGCGGAGGATGAAAGCCGTTTTTTGATTCGTGTTCAAACACCACTTTCTTACTCAATTGACAAAACCGATGAGATCATGAGCCGCGTAATCGATCAGCTGGTCACGATTCCTGAAGTGGACCGGTTTTTCACCATAGCCGGATATGAGGGATCAAATAAAGGGATGGCTTTTGTCACATTGATCCCAAAAGGGACAAGAGAGATTTCTCAACAGAAAGTACAACAAATTGTCAGAGAAAAACTGAGTACAATTCCCGATGTTCTTCCATCAGTAACTGCAATTTCCCCTTTAGGTGCTCAAAGCCGCAACGAAGAAGTCCAATTGACCATACAAGGCCCCGAAATTGAAGGAATTGATACCTACTCAAAAACGATTATGAATAGCCTTGCTGAAAGCCCTGGCTATGTCGGCATCAATCGCGACCTTGAAATCGGCAAACCGGAAGTGCGTGTGATTATCCACCGTGAAAAAGCGGCGGATGCTGGTATTCGTGTCAGAGACATCGCCACCACCGTTGGAATTTTGATCGGCGGCATGGATATCGCTGAATTCAAACAAGGCGGTAAAAGTTATGATGTCCGTTTAAGGCTTGACCGTCAACAACGGCTTTTACCAGAGGATATCAAACGAATTTGGATCCGCAACAACAGAGGCGAACTACTTGACATCAATAATTATGTCAGGCTGGAGAAAGGAGTAGGCCCCAGTGTGATCAACCGATTGGACCGGCAGCGTTCAGCCACGGTTTATGCCAATCTTGAAGGTAAGATCCTGGGAGACGCCCTGGATGAAGTATTGAGGATAGCCGATGAAGTCTTGCCCAGTGGCTATACAGCAAGCCTGGTTGGAAAAGGTGAAACCTTTACCGAAGCGGGTGGCTATGTCCTTTTTGCATTCGTCTTTTCAGTTGTGCTGACTTACATGATTCTGGCTGCCCAGTTTGAAAGTTTTGTTTTTCCTTTTTCCATCATGATGGGGCTGCCGCTTTCCTTTGTGGGAGCGTTCGGACTGCTGCTTTTACTTGGCAATACCTTCAACCTGTTTTCCATGATTGGGTTTGTGCTGCTGGTCGGACTAGCCGCTAAAAATGGAATCCTCTTGGTGGAATACACCAATCAGCTGCGTTCCAGAGGCATGAATGTGCATGACGCCCTGGTCGAAGCCGGAGCCACCCGGCTGCGTCCAATTTTAATGACCGCCATTTCAACGATTGCTGGTATGATTCCTGTTGTTCTTGGCCTGGGAGAAGGAAGCGAAAGCCGCCAGCCGATGGGTGTCGCTATCGCCGGTGGAATATTTTCAGCCACATTCCTGACTTTGGCGGTGGTACCGGTAGTTTATTCTTATCTAGACCAGCTGGCTCATTGGAAATTATTCGACAAGATCAAGCGAAGAGTTATGGCGGAAGATGTTTTGGATTATTCGTAACTTAAATTTTCTAGATAATCGGCGTGTTCTCTTCCCTGGTTGGCATTTCCAGGCCATACATTCCACACTTTGGAAAACAGATCGAAGTCCCCATCACCATCCGCATCTCCAACTCGAACATCATGGCCACCGAGTTTTGCATCAAGAATCACACGTTCTGTAAAAGCCAATTCGCCATCTGTGTTTTCCCAAATATACCATCTGGGATTTGCTCCTGATGGAAAAATGGAAGTGTCTTCCTGATCGGCTGTGAATATATCCAAATCACCGTCTCCGTCAAAATCCATCACGGCAAGAGAATGGAACGATCCTCTTGTTCCTTCAGCCTTCTTGGGTAAGAAATGTGCTGTGAATGTTGGAGGATTCTCTCCATTGTGTTCAAGCCAGGCCGCTCTTGAATCTTTCTGATCGCAATCGACGATCACGATATCGTTGTCGCCATCTTTGTCCAAATCCACGATCCAACTTCGTGAAGACAATCCCCACGGGCCTCTTTTGCCGAAGGGGAAAGGATGTTTTGCCCATTCTTTGCCGGATGATTGATTTTCATACCAACGGTCAGGCATCACGACGTCGGGATCACCGTCATTATCCAAATCCTCGACGCCGTTTGGAAAGAATCCGCCATGGATGTCGTCATTATCATTGAGAACGGCCATCGTAATGGTGATTTTATCCCATTTTTCTTTGGGATTCACCGGGATGCGATACCAGAAACATCCTTCCCTGTCACCTAAAGCCACCACGTCCAATTTATTATCGCCATCGATGTCAGCTGTGACCATATCATGAATTTCTGCATCTATCTCAGGATCATAAGTATATCTTCTGAACTCACTTTCACGAGGATTTTGCGGATTCCGGTACCAGTCGCCACCAATAATGATGTCATCCCACGAGTCGCCGTCGACATCCAAGACGGTCGAGCCGAGCTGGACGGTTTGAATTTCACCGGCGGAATGCTGCTTCCAATTCTCCGCTCCCTTGTTTTCAAACCAGTAGATTTTGTCCATCCGGTTGCAATACGCGAAATCCAAATCACCGTCCTTATCAAAATCTCCTGTAACCGGTGTTCCGTATCCCCATTTTTTTTCTCCGGGTAAATCCTTGGTGATGTAATGATGCTTGAACATATCGGATGTAATTTCGGCGTTGGCCTGGATTGCAGCGAAACAGATTACTGTCAGTATTAGCGAGAAGCAATAGTATGTTTTCATTTTTTGTACCCCTTCATTCATGTGCCTGGTAGGGGCGGTTCGCGAACCGCCCCTACAAACGAGTCTAAAATCAAATAATCTTAACTGAAAGATTTGAATTTGTCGATGCAGCATAAATACGATCAAAACATTGAGAAAGGATTCATCGTGAAATACCGTAAACTTGGAAAATCAGATATGGAAGCATCGGTCGTTGGTTTGGGCACTTGGGTCACCGGCGGTGGTTCGGTGTGGGGAAAAGAAGAAGTAGATGACACGCAATCCATTCAAGCCATACAGGCAGCTATCGATGCAGGAGTAAACTTGATCGATACAGCTCCCGCCTACGGCTTTGGCCGCAGCGAAGAAGTAGTCGGCAAGGCCATCAAAGGCCGGCGTGATAAAGTAATCTTGGCCACCAAATGTGGTTTGTGGTGGAAGGATGAACGCGGTTCATACTTTTGTGAATTCGATGGGCGCGATATCAACCGGAGCCTTCGTCCGGACACGATCCGGGAAGAACTTGAAGCGAGTCTGAAGCGCTTGGATGTGGACGTCATCGATCTCTATCAGGTACACTGGCCAGCCATCGAACCGGAGAAAACCCCAATCCAGGAAACCATGGACTGTCTAATGGCGCTCAAAAACGAAGGTAAAATCCGTGCCATTGGTGTATCAAATGTCAGCCTTGAAGAATTAAAAGAATACGAAATTTTTGGCGCCGTCGATACCAACCAACCCAGATACAGTATCCTTTACTGGGATATCGAAGATGACATTATTCCCTATTGTGTCAACCATCAAATATCCACATTAGCATATATGCCGCTTGAACAGGGTTTGTTGACCGGCAAGGTAACCATGGAACGCCAGTTTGATGAAAAAGAATGGCGAAGTAATCAAGAGTGGAATCCATGGTTTAAACTTGAGAACCGGCAGGTGATCTTGGACTTGCTCGATTCATGGTCTGATTTAACCGAAAAATCTAATTGCTCATTAGCCCAACTCGTCATCGCCTGGACCTTCGGCCAGCCGGGGATTACCCACGTCCTATGTGGTGCGCGCACAGAAGAACAAGCCTTGGAAAACGCCGCCGCCGGGAATCTGAGCCTTGAAGAAGCGGATATGGAAAGAATGCGCGAGGACGTGATGGAGTTGGGGGCACCGAAATAAGCGTAGAAAAAGATGGGGTACGCCTAGCGGCTAACCTATCCTGCAATCTACATTTTCAAATATTTTCCGGTGTTGGATAGGTATATTTTATATCATCATGATCCCACTCCTTATTGTTGATTGAAACAAGTTTTCTCCCTGAGTGTTTCTGACGCTCCATAACATCCTCACACATCCGGCGGAAATCTCCGCCATACGAGGCTAGAATTTCTTGTCTTGTTTTTCGAATTTCTTCGACAAACGGATCCTCAAACATTTTCGATATCTCCTATTAATTCATTCGGTGTACAGATAACCGGCAATGTGTAACCCGCTTCCATTACCACAAAATTTATTCTTCTTAATAATATAGCATTTGCAATATGTTTGCAATTCCAAGTCATAAGGTAATCCATCTTATTTATAGCCGATACCGCAATATGACCGGCATCAGTTGATGAATTCGTAGGAATTACACCATCAGCTAATAATTTTTCTGCGAGTAAGTAACTTTTTCATCTATTTTGAGAAGATCAATTCCGATAGTGGCTTCCTTTCTTCTTCGTGACGCTTCCTCATCGCCCCTTTCAATTTCATCAATAACAAATTGTGATATGTAGATTGAGTATTCGCTTTTGCGTTCATTCCACCATTGCCGAGTTAATTCTTGACGACCGGCAAGAATTATATTATTTGAAGGTCTTCCTGCAAGATAGCTGAATATTGTCGTTTCAAGATACAATTTTGGTTTCATTCTATTTACTTTTCAGAAGGAAATTTTTCGATATCATTTTGACTTACATAATTTCTGTTGTTGTCTTTTCCATCAGCAAGCCTTCGTAAAATATGAATACTACTGAGTAGATTATATCATCTTTTTGCGGCGTCTTCGCACCTTTCGTGTTTTCTTGGTTCAAATAAAATCGAGAGCGTGCAATGGATGTAAAAAAAAATTGAATTGAAACCACGCAAAAAACCTTCAATCTGCGTTTACCATTATAGAAAACAACATCGTACTTAGAACATGTTCTGGACTTCAGGAGAAATCAATTGAGAGTTGCGTTTGACGATTATG
The DNA here is from genome assembly GCA_964643335.1 of uncultured bacterium. Lineage (GTDB taxonomy): Bacteria > Hinthialibacterota > Hinthialibacteria > Hinthialibacterales > Hinthialibacteraceae > CAZXSQ01. Next base: position 7,409 of record CAZXSQ010000137.1, on the reverse strand, counting down.
CAAAACTGATCGAGCCGGTAAAAAAGCGTATGGTCAACAGTGTATGGCGAATTGTTCGTGATGCGGATGATACGGAGGATATTATTCAGGATTCTCTCGAGAAAATCTTGAAAAAATTCACCCGCATCCGAAGCCATCCCAATCCAACAGCCATGATTTTGCGGATTTGCATCAATTCTGCTTATGATCATCTACGGCGTCAAAGCAAGCAAAGGCAAAAGTATCAATATTTAGAAAACAATTCAATTTCGTCAGAAAACACTCCATCGGAAATTCTTGCGCAAGACGAAAAGATGGAATTAGTGTTAAACAAAATTCAAGAACTCCCCAAACGCGAAGCAGAATCGTTAATGCTGCTTGCTCTTGAAAACTTTACTTATTCAGAAATCGCTCAAGCGATGAATTGCCGTGAAGGTACAATCCGCTCAATGGTCTCCAAAGCACGTCACCGGCTTGAGACTCTTTTGGCCAATGAGCAAGTGCTGAACAGCGGAGGTATATAAAATGACAGAACAGAAAAAAAATTCTTACCAAACCGAAAGCAATCATCCTGTGGACGAACTTCTTCGCGATGTATTGGCTTCATCCACACCGTTGGACGTCGAGAAACGCACGGAGAAACACTTTACTTCCCTGCAAAAAGAGTTGGCTCAAAAAGCAGTAAACAATAAGAAAACTCTTTTCAGCAGTTTCAGGCAATTTCGATTTGCCTGGGCGAGTGCCGGAGCCGCCTGTTGTGTGCTTATGCTGATTTTGGTTATTGGAATATTGAGTCATTCAACATTGACCTGGGCTGATGTCAAAGAACGTTTTAAAGCAGTGCGCTATTTCAGCGCAACCGTTTACATAACCGAAAATCCGCTTCGATCCCCTGAAAAAATTGAACTCTGGATGGGGCATGGCGGCAAATCCCGGCTGCATCATGAAGGGAAAGTTTATTTCAGTGATCAGGGAAAATTGCTCAAAGCCTTTCATTTGACATCTGGGCAGGAATTCAAGCCGGAGAAACACTCAAAGGCATTTGGGATATTAAAAACGTTGGGAAAAATGGAAAAATTTTCTCTCGATGAACTACTCAAAACCTTTTGCGGAGAGAAGACCTTTTCCCCTCCACTCAGCAATGCAGACGCAAGCATCGCAAAGGATTTAACGGTTTTCGACATCAACAATAATCGCACTCCAGAATGGGTACGGCTTTGGGTTTTAAAAAACAGCGGCTTGCCATTGAGGCTGCGCATGTGGGATCCACGCAATGCGGACACTATGGATATTCTCTTCGATTACATGAAAGAACAACCGGACAGCGCCTTCGATCCGGACCAATTTCAACAAACGGCTTTGCAGCTTTCACAAGGCCGCACGAACCGGATATATGCAGGAATCAAAGATCCCGGCGGTCAAATGATGACGCCCGAAGATATCTTTCAAAAAACCGGTTATCACATGCCCGATTTAAAAGAAATTGGCATGACAAAAGACGGTGTGGTTTGGGTACTCTCCACCAACAGCAGCAACCGGACATCTGATGGCCATACTTTTTACGGTTTTGGAGTATTAACCGACAATCTCAAACAAGAATATATCTTTGTGCCGCGGGGAAACCGTGTTCATGAAGATGAATCGTTGGGTTTGTATATCCCATTGACTTACAAAACAAGTTATCAATCTCCACAAAAACTTATCCTGACTTGCACCACTCAACCGGATCATTATCAACAGGAATACACCATCATCGGTTCAATCGAGGTTGATACATGGCAACACGATAAGCCGATTCCGGAATGGTATGAAGGCTATAGTCCTATCAATCCATTGCAACGTGTTATTCGGGAAATGAGGTACCGGCATAATTGGGACCGGTTTGATCAACTGCTAGAAAAAATTGAAGGTAAAGCCGACGAAAATCCAAATGCCTTTTTCCGTGACCGTATGCGGTTAAATAAGCTGATGAAATTCAAAAAATATGATGAAGCGCTTGGTTTGGCTGAGCGGTTGTTCGAAATCATTCAAGACCGGCTTGAGGATGAACCAGGCCGGCATTTGGAACTTGTTCGCATATATGCTGAATTGCTTTGTGCAAACGATCAGTTGGATACGGCTGAACAAGTGATAGCCACGATGAAATCATTGCTGAATAAACCGGGTGATTACAACTATGTTTCGTTCATTACCTCTTTGGCGAATTTTATGAGTGACCGCTTGCGATGGGATGAGAAGCAAATTGAGAAAATCTTACACACCGATTTAGATGACAAACGTTTCAGACCATATTTAACCAGCTCAATTCGGCGTCCCTCGTTGAATGAGGATTCACGTTTCCAAGAATGGCGCCAGTATGTCAATAAAATTGCAGAGTTATACAAAGATAAATCCTTACCGGACAAAATGGATATTTTAGATTCAATAGATCCTTATGATATAAGTAATCCGGCTTACGAAGTTCCTTTGCCAGGATATGAAGGATACAGCGTTTCGAGATTCGCTGATAATTGGAAAAATATCATGCAGTCCTACGCCTTGGCGAAAAAATGGGGCTACGAGCAGTTGATACAAGTTGAGGATGAACTTAAAGATGAAACGTTTAACTATACGGTCGTAGTCAATAATGAAATAAGCTATGCAGAGCGATACGAATATTTTATGAAACAGATGAATGTAACGGTTGTTGAAACGACTCAACCTGCAAAAGTATGGGTTGCACGTTACGACGGCAGACCGCTTCCCTTTTGGCGGGAAGTGCGCCCCCTTGATGCAGGACATATTAAACCCCGTGCGGATTATCGCGGCGGAGGCACCCACACCACGGTCAATTCGCTTTTTGATACATTTGAACGGGTTGTTAACCAAACCAGAAAAAGTGTTGGGAAAGACGAAATCATTATCATGGATAAAACCGGCCTGCCTGACAAGCCGGGTGAAAATCAAACTTATGGCAGCATCTGCCTGGCCTATCATTATGCCTTCTGGGAAGGCAAAGAGGGGGTTGAATTAGCCATCGATTGGTTCTATGAAAACTTTGGGATCACGTTTGAAGAAGAAATGCGCGAATTGCCCCTTCATGTGTTGAAACGGATAGATTCAGTTAAATAAATTAACACCCAAGGAAGCGATTCCCGAATGGGGGCGATTCCCGAATCGCCCCTACAATTTGGTGATCATTAATTCTCAGTCAAGTAGATTAATTCGTATTACAATGCTATCCTTTTTCGGGGCGATTCACCTGGTAGGGATGATTCGCGCTGTGTAGGGGCGATTCGGGAATCGCCCTTACAACTCGAACCTACAATTTGATCGAAAAGGAGAATAAAAATAATGCAAAAAGTCTATCTGCTATTACTGGTTATACTTGCTTCCTGTAATTTCGCTATGGCGAAAGAAGTGGTGCCGGTTATGGGAAATTGGCAGGGTGAATTTACCACGGAGGAATGGGAGGAATACAGCCTGTGGGCTCAAATCGTAGCCGACAGCTGGAATTCTTATCACGCAATACTATACGTCAAAAAGGATGATGTCGAACATAAATTGACGCCTATTAGTGGGAAAACCCAAAAAAATATCACCCATTTTGAAGGCCGGGTTGATCTGGGTGAAGCAATGGGCGGTGCATACATCGTTACCGGTGATGCCTCGCAGGGCGTCTTTGAAGGTACATTCAAAGGCCAGGAAGAAAATATCCAATTTGAACTCAGACGTGTACTGCTTAAATCCCCTACTCTAGGAAAAAAGCCGCCCGAGGGTGCCATTGTCCTGATTCTCGACGAAAATAAATGGTCACCGGAAAATGAAAAACTGTTTTACAAAGAATGGAACACTCGGCCCCGCTGGGTTCAACATTCGGATGGTGCTTTTCGACCAACCGGCAGTTCCACCTGGACCAAAAAGAAATTTGCAGACGCTTTATACCATATCGAATTCCAGACGCCTTATATGCCGAATGAACAAGGTCAAGGACGCGGCAACAGTGGTGTCTATGTTCAGGGACGCTATGAAATCCAGGTGCTGGATAGTTTTGCTCTCGAGCCTGCCAACAATCTCTGCGGCGGGATTTATCAATACGCCACGCCACGAGTAAATGCGTGCCTGCCACCTCTTGAATGGCAGACCTATGATATAACATTCTATGCACCTCGATTCGACGAGAATGGCAACAAAACGAAAAACGCAGAATTAACGGTTGAACACAATGGCATTGTTATTCATGACAAACTTGAATTGAAACATGCCTCTCCCGGCGGTCTTAGCAATAAGGAAGCCACTGTCGGAGCACTGCTGTTTCAAGATCACAGCGATTCAGTCGGCTATCGCAATGTCTGGGTTAAACCGCTCACCAAATAATCACTTTATTTTGAAAGATTTCTCATGTTCATAGGTATACTGTATGGATTGGGCGCGGCAACCGCCCAATCCTTCTCCTATCTGTTTTCCCGTCATTTTGTTGCGGAATTCAGAAGCAACGCCATGTATCTGCTTACCCTGTCGCATTTCATCATGGGTTGGTTTTCTTTGTTGTTGCTTTATATCATCTGGCCGGAAAAATGGCCTGCCTTTGGTGATTACGCACTGTTTTTATTAGGCGCAACTGTCTTTTATCTATTCGGACAGGCTAGCCTTTTTCTAGCGTTACAGATTTCCGCCGCATCCCGTGCTTCTCCCTTATTGGGATTGAAGGTCTTCATTCTCGCCATCATTAGTGTGATCTTTTTCAACTATCATCTCAATCCCTGTCAATGGATGGCGGTAGTCATCAGTGTCATTGCGGCGATTATGCTGAATTGGTCGGGAGGAAGTATGCCATGGCAAAGCGTGATGTGGATTCTTTCAGCGTGCTTAGGATACTCGCTTTCTGATTTAAACATAAAAGAACTGGTGGAATGTTTTTCTTATTTAGGATTGACACACGCGGCGGCATTAAGTGTCTGTCTAAGTTATCTGCTGTGCGGTTTGATCAGTATTTTTTTTCTTTTATTTTTGAAACATACAACGCTTAAAATGTGGATTCATTCTCTGCCCTATTCCGTCTCCTGGTTTATTGCAATGATGCTCTTGTTCGCTTGCTTTGGAAGCATAGGCGTTGTCTTTGGAAACATCGTTCAATCCAGCCGTGGAATTATATCCATCGCTATTGGGTCATTGGTCGCTGCGGCGGGATATGTGCATCTCGAAGACAAAGTGAAAACATCGGTATTTGTACGGCGAATTTTGGCAGCGGTTCTAATGGCGGCTGCCATTGCCATTTTTTATTTAAGTCAACAATAACAGACCATATCATGCAAAGGTTCATTTTATTCTTCCTTGTAGGGGCGATTTGCAAATCGCCCCTACAGCGAATCGCCCCTACAGTGATTCCCCCCTACGATTGAGAACGGATTCAATATATTTTGTCCCCCAAAACGTCTTCCACATAAAGCATTTGAACCATAACTAGAAAGCAGGCCACGAGAGGCATGGCCAGTAAAATACCGAAAAATCCAACAATGGGAGCCAAAAGAAACTGGACGGAAATAATCAACACCGGGGGCATGGAAATCACACGCCTATGGATCAATGGTGTAATTAAATAACCTTCTACGTTTTGTATTATCAAAAAGAAAAACCCCACATAAACCGTCATAATCGGACTGACTGTCAATGCAACCAACAAAGTTGGTACTGAAGCGATAATTGGCCCTAAAATCGGAATGAAAGTCATCACTGCAGTTAACAAACCCAAAACCAAGGAGAAAGGCATCCCCATCAACCATAAACCGGTGGTAACAGCCACACCGAGTATCAACATGGAAATCAACTGCCCGAACAACCACCAACGCACTGTGTATGCCATACGATCCAGCATTTCACGAATTCTGTCTCTCCGGCGGGGGTGTACCAAATGAATCAATCCGTCAAGATAAAATTCCGGTTCAAAAGCCAGGTAGATGGAGACAAGAAAGATGAAAATAACACTCGATATTGCGCCAATGGTGGTTGAAAAAATACCAGCTACACGGCTCATCAAGTTTTGAGGATTTAAAGTATCCCCCCAAATCAACTGTCCCGGATCTTCAGTCTCTTGCAACAACTCACGGCCTATACTGTAATTTTGAATATAAGCACGAATGTTTTCCAACGATTTCGGTATTTGGTTTACTAATGTGTTCAGCTGGTTGTGAATAATGGGAATAATGAGAATCAACAGTAAGATAAACAATATAATTGAGAGAAGAACAACCAAGATCAAAGAAAAATTGTAAGGTAATTTAGTGTAATAGCATACAAAAGAGTTCACCCAACGGAGAATGATACTGCCCAGCGTACCGGCAAAGATCAACAATAAAATATGCAGAGCTCCCCAGATAAACAAAAGCAGAAGGACAACAGCTGTACAAATACCAACAGTAATCAAAACCCGATGCGCAAATGTGTCCAACCCACTTTTTTGGCTTTCTTGCTGATTTGTATTCGAACTCATCATCGGCTGCTTTCAAAAAATTAATCCGCAATTAAACTAAAATTCATTTTAATGGTTTTTTTATAAATTATAGTCTACCCTACTAAAAACCATATCATTAATCATTGGTGCAATCCCAGAGTCTTTTTCAAAATACCCTTCATTTCCTGCCGTAAAGTTCCCGGTTCGAGGATTTCCGCTTCCGGACTCATGCTTAATATCCAGGAAAGAATTTCCTGCTTCCCTTGAACAGTAAGTTGAATTTGGATGGAATCATCATCTTGCGGAATAAGTTGTGTTCCTTCAGGCCATGTTTGTTCCTGCGCCAAGCGGGCTGCTTTGCCGGTTAATCTGAACGTGACTTCAATTTGTTCTCCGCGAAACACTCCCCACGAGGATTGAAAATAATCCTCCACATTGAAATTCGGATCACGTTTGAATGTCTCTTTCTTGACCTGCAATCCCAAAATTCGCTCCAGGCGATACATATGAATCGAATCGTTTCGAACAGAATAACCGATCAGGTACCAATTCCCCTTACGAATAATGATGACATAAGGATGAACCTCGCGTGCAATTGGCTTCTCTTCATCAAGTGCATGATAGCCGATTTCAATAACACGGTGCTTGTGTATACATTTTTCCAAACGGTGCAAATTGAAATGAAGCTGTGAAGGCTGCAGCGCCTCAGCAGTCTGGTAAGGGTCGGAACTGTCAACTGAACCGCCACCCAGTGAAAGTTGGGATTGCAATTTTTCCAAAATCACATTACAGCGTTCCTGCATATGCGGTAAACGCAAGAACTGGGAAGATTTGATAATCGCTTCCAGAATCCCGATATCACTTTCGGTCAGCAAGTTTCCGCTTACTATCGGCTTAGCATAGATCCTGTATCCGCAATCATTAAAAACCGGATAGCCTAATTTTTCCAAATCTTTAAAATCACGGAAAATAGTGCGCTCTGTGACACCGAAACGTTGGG
>CAZXSQ010000136.1:6867-13512 GCA_964643335.1 uncultured bacterium | reverse complement strand
GTTGGAGATTTCAACATTTATACCGGTTATCCCAACCATTGGACCGGCGGTCAAGACGATGAAACTTATGCCGGCGTGGTGCGTTATCAAGTTCGCAGCGTTGGTCCAAATCGCTATAACGAATACGGGATGCGTTACGATTCCACCAACGGATTGAACAGCAATGGTGACATCAATTGGTTTGGTCCAGGTCATATCGATCGTGAATATGGAGGCGGACCAGGGGCTTAAAAAACATCGGTGATGCAAGCGTGAACGCTTGTAGGGGCGGTTTGCGAACAACCGCCCCCACTTTTGATTTTTCATCCTACCGTTTGTTAGAACCACACCTGCCAGTACTTATTTTCCTTTTTCATCTGATTTGTTCATCATTTCTTTTTTGTCTCAGATTATATTCCATTATTCAATTGGGTAAGTTGAACTATAGACTAATAAATCAGTTAAAGTTATTATATAAACCTATTTTTGCATCACAAAATTTCATACATGGGAGTTTGTATCCATGAAACAAAAAAATCTGGGATTTACATTGATTGAATTATTGATCGTCGTAGCCATTATTGGTATTTTGGCTGCCATTGCGGTTCCCAATTTCTTGAACGCGCAGGTACGAGCCAAGATTGCCAGAGTCCAGGCGGATCAAAAAGCCTACTCGACTGCAATGGATATGTATCAAATGGATAATGGGAATCGTTTCCCACCAGCGAGTCAAATCTGGCGAATTACTACGCCGACTGCTTATATCGCTTCCCTCAACCCAGACCCATTTGCACCGGCTGTCCCGGGACGGTTCAACTTTATTCATCAATACGATCCATTTTATTTCATTACCACCCAAACTGATCCAGACGAGATTTACTGGAACCTTATTGCTGATTTCAATATCTATACCGGTTATCCGAATCATTGGACTGGTGGATCGAATGATGAGACTTACGTTGGTATTGTCCGGTATCAGATTCGCAGTATCGGCCCCAATCGTTATAACGAATATGGTATGCGTTACGATTCAACTAATGGATTGAACAGCAATGGGGATATCAACTGGTTTGGTCCAGGGCATATTGATCGTGATTACGGAGGCGGAAGCGGTGCCTAGATTGAATCTTTGTGTTTATAGACTTGCCTGTTAAACTATTTATATTACGCAAAAGAAGGATATGTTTATATTTTACCCCGAGTTGATCGGGGTTTCTTTATGATCGGACAGCCCATGAATGATACAAAACAATCCACCCGTGAAGAACGTATGCAACTTGTCCAACAGCTGAGAGAACAAGGCGTCAATCCTTACCCGGATCGCTTCGAGCGCACCCATACCATCAAAGAAGGTATGTCTCTGCCGGAGGATGAAGAACAAGTTATACGATTGGCGGGCCGGATCATTGCCATTCGCAAAATGGGGAAATTGAGCTTTGCCCACATCCAAGATGCTGAGGGGAAAATACAGTTATGCTTTACTCAAAATGAATTGGGCAAAGAAAGTTACACTTTTTTCAAGAAATTCATTGACATAGGGGACTTCATTGGTGTTGAAGGAACAATTTTTATCACCAAAACCGGTGAAAAAACCATAAATGTTAAATCGATGCAGCTTCTCGCCAAGTCGATTCTCACCCTCCCTGAAAAATGGCACGGTCTTACGGATCAGGAAACCCGCTACCGTCAACGCTACCTGGATTTGATTGTTAATGAAGATTCTCGAAAGCGTTTTGACATTAGAAGGCAGGTTATTCGGGAATTGCGCAATCATCTTGAAAAGAATGATTTTGTCGAGGTGGAAACCCCGGTGCTTCAATCTCAGCCTTCAGGAGCTTTAGCCCAGCCTTTTATTACTCATCATAATGCGCTCGATATGGATGTGTATTTAAGGATCGCGCCTGAAACATATTTAAAGCGTTTAATTGTCGGTGGATACGACCGAGTTTTTGAATTTGCCCGATGTTTCCGTAATGAGGGGATTTCTACAGCCCATTTGCAAGAATTTCTGATGCTGGAGTACTATGCTGCTTACTGGAACTATGTGGACAACATGAATTACACAGAGAAACTGGTCAAAGCTGTTTTGGAAGGTGTATTCAGCACAATGCAAATTGAGTACATGGGCAAAACGATCGATTTTTCCGGCGAGTGGCCTCGGAAGACCCTGCGCGAAGTGATTCTTGAATATACGGAGATCGACATCGACGAAAAACAGACCAAAGAATCTCTGCTCGTGAGCATCGAGGAAAAAGGAATCTCCATGAAAGATGTGAATGTGGATGCACTTGGATGGGGTGCTTTGGTGGATGTGCTTTATAAAAAAACCTGCCGACCTTACATCCTCTCACCTCTATTTCTGACTTCGCATCCAAAAGAACTATCTCCGCTTGCACGGGCCAATGATGAAAATCCAAATATCACTGACCGCTTTCAATTGTTGGTGGCCGGATTGGAGATATGCAATGCTTATTCGGAGTTGGTTGATCCCATCGAACAGCGTGAGCGTTTGGCTGTCCAGCAAAAACTTCACGATGCCGGTGACGATGAGGCAATGCTCACTGATGAAGATTATGTGCGTTGCATGGAATATGGCATGCCCCCGATTTCTGGGTGGGGGATGGGTATCGATCGCTTTATTGCGTTGATCACTAATGAAGAAAATATCAAGAATACTGTTTACTTCCCACTTATGCGGCCCCATTCTTAAGTGTTCCCAGGGCGATTGCTCTTCGCTATCATATATTACCCGCCGCGGCGGGTATAAAATACTATTTTTTAACATTAAGTTAATTGGGAATGCCCTTACAATCAATTTTTGAGCATACCCCTGTGTGACGCCGTACATCCCTACTTCTCATTTTTGTAAAAAACAAGGATAATTTAAGGAGACACTTTATATTCTTTATGAACGAGTATTTATGAGTTTTTTAGACCATATAGCAGCGGAAAAACATTTACTCACGTTACCTAAATCACCGCATGGCCCCATCGGGCTTATTTATCCTAATGTCTATGAGGTCGGTATCGCCAGCTTGGGATATCAGCAGGTTTATCGGCTTTTCCGCCAGTCGGGATTCTCCGTTGAACGGATTTTCTATGATAAAAAAGGGCGTGAAACCCACAGTGTTGAAAATAAAACCCCCTTATTTCGTTTTCCGGTTATTGCCGTCTCTTATACCTTTGAACTGGATATCCTCAATTTGATCAAAATGTTAAATCGGGGAGGTGTGTCACCCCTTGCGGAGATGCGTGAAGAAGAAACACCGATCGTGATTGTTGGTGGAATGGCCGCGTCCGCAAATCCTTCGCTCCTTCAACGAATCGCCGATGCCGTCGTGTTGGGGGAAGCGGAACGTATAATCGAAAACATTTGTGAGGTTTTAATTTATAGCGAAAACCGTTCGCGCACCCATACTTTAGAATCTTTAGCCGAGATGCCCTATGTGTATGTTCCGGCAGTTCATGGAAACTATTCACCAGATCGTTTTGGAATACATGCATTGGATTCACTGGAAGAATATCCTTGCCATACTGCAATACTGGCGCAGAAAGACGAGTTTAGGGGTGCTTTTCTTCTGGAGATGTCACGTGGATGTTCTTATCGATGCAAGTTCTGCGTAGTCCATTATATGAATGGTTCGGCCCGTTACAGAGATTATGATTCATTAATCGATACCCTGATCAGTTATCAAGACGAAATCTATAAAGTTGGTTTACTGGGTGCGGCTGTGGCGGATCATCCGCAGGTAGAAGACGTGACGGAATGGCTTGTGGAAAGAGGAAAACAGGTTTCCACTTCTTCGCTGCGTGCCGAGAAGCTCTCCGAGCGATTTCTCGATCTGTTAAAAAAAGGGGGTCAGCAAAATATCACCGTTGCACCAGAAACAGGCTCTATCGAAACGAGAAAGAAAATGCTGAAAGGGGTGAAGAATGAGAAATACTTTCGGCTGGCCGAATGGGCGGGGAAGCGCAGATTTCCAGGCTTGAAACTTTATTTTCTTCTTGGCTGCCCAGATTCTGATCCGATGGATGAAGCAAACGATATTATTCAGTTTTCAGAAAAAATGAGCGAAATATTTAAAGGCAATGGTGGTGGAAAAATCACCGTGTCTGTATCTCCCTTTGTCCCGAAACCCACGACTCCCTGGGCAGGTGAGGTGATATGGAATCCCAAGGCTGTCAAAAAGGCTTCGCGGCTTATTCGCAAAATGCTCGCTTTTCGCGGGGTTATGAAAGTACCGCCTGTCAATATTAAGGAAGCAAGTACAGAAACTGTTCTGACCTGGGCAGGGCCGGAGGTGACCGAGGATCTCTTACAATTGGCTCAAGGAGAAATTCCTATTGAATCCGCCTTTAAAGATTTTGACTTGAGTGTGATATCCGGACGCAACTTTTAAGAATCGAGCATTACCTTACAAAGGCACAGGCGGGGACGCCTGTTTTACCCAGTATTTGACGGGTGTTATTCATGATTTGTTCCTTTTTCGAACCACGAAAATTACCCACCTCTACTAAATATCCAAGAAACGTCTATACTATATGCACAGGAACAAGCATTTGTCAAAAAAATTTTTTAAAGGGATTTAGATATGGGGGAGTAAATCGAATGTTACATATTGAATTATACCACTCCAAGACTATTAAACATTTCTTGCTAAGCTAATTTTGAACATGATTCAACCTTTTTTTCTTGCTGACTCCCTTATCTCTACATATGTCGGAGAAATAAGTAATTGTGTAACCAAAGATAAGCGAAGCACCATTGAGGTGAATGGAACAATGGACTGACCGCAAGCAGTCATGCCCATGTCACTGGTTTGCCAGAGCCACCTGTCACTTCTGCTGTAACTGTTGTACCCGCTGTTTTTTAAAGCCATTCTATGCTACATATTTTCAGTTCAATTCAAATTTCAAGTTCCTTGCGCAGCTTTTTTAGTTACGGAACCTGCTGAAAAATAAGTGTTTAAGAATTTTTGAATGAAATATTCATCTTGATAGGTGTATTGAATACATACAGTTTTTTCAGGAGTGGTTTGATCCGTTTCTTATTTTATTTATAGTTGATGATCTGGAAACAAACTGTCCATCGGGTTTAACGAATAAAGTATTGACCTGACTAGAATGATGAATATACTATAGTTGAATTAAGGAAACGTCATTTCGACTAATAAAAAGGTTTAAGTTCACCCCCGAGGAGGAGTCGCTTCCCCCCAACGCCGAACCGGCGGCTCCTCCTCTCCCCCATAAAATGCTTTTATTCCATCTGCCAATCGAGGTAAAAAACGAGAGGGCACTCAAGTGAGTGCCCTCTCATTTATTTTGTGCTTTTTCTTGCTCTTTTTCCCTTAATTTTTATATTTCTCCTGGAGGAACGGGGATGGGTTTGACAGGAATTGATACATCGGGGGAGAGATTTTCCGGCATCAAACTATAATCAGCGTTCAGTGCCTCGTCCCAATTTAGTTTTTTACCTGTGTAAGCGGACATGCGGCCCATAATGGCGGTGAAAGTGCTTTCAGCTACTTGTATGCCCTCATTCAGATAGGGGCCGGATCCCCAAATGCTGGCTTGTAAATCCTTGTGTTCTTGAACGTAAGGATTCATGCCTTCGCTGCCCATATCGCGGCAATTGCTTTGTCCGTTGCGGAATGTTCTGTTGGTGCCGGTTACCAGTTCGGATACTTCGTTGTAACAGTTGTTCCAATGGCGGCAATAACTTTGGACATGAATGCCATCCGGATATTCGAAATCGCAGGAGAAATGGTCCCAGATATTTCCATATTTCTCAATTTTTGGCTTCCAGGCGCGCCCTCCGGAGGCAATAACAGAAATTGGATGTGTTTGCAGTACCCAGTTCATGACATCCAGGTTATGAACGTGTTGTTCAACAATATTGTCGCCGCAGATCCAGCAGAATTGATACCAATTGCGAACCTGATATTCAAAATCACTCATGCCTGGTTTTCGTTCACGTGTCCATGGAAGACTTCCGTTCCAATAAGCTCTTCCTGCTACGATTTCACCCAAAGCGCCGTCATGAATCATTTTGATGGTTTCCACATAGGGTTTTTGATGGCGGCGCTGTGTTCCGGCCACTACGGACAATTTCATCTGCTCGGATTTCCTTGCCGCGGCCATGAATCGCCGGGTTCCATTGGGATCGGTAGATACCGGTTTTTCACAAAAGATATGTTTCTTTGCATTGACTGCGGCTTCGAATTGTGCGGGCTTAAAGCCGGGCGGAGTGGCGATAATCACATAATCCAAATCCAATTCCAATAATTTTTTGTATCCATCCAATCCAGTGAATTTATGTTCCGGTTCGACTTTGATGTTTTCTTTAAGGTTTTCGTTTCGTTGAAGCCGTTTTAAACTTCCATTAATTTTATCTTCGAAAACATCATGGACAGCAACCAAAGTCACCTGGCTGGACGCTTGGATAGCATTTTCAACGGCACCTGTACCACGGCCGCCAGCGCCGATCAACCCAATTTTTAACGGTTCTTCTTGAGCTCGAGCTGAATTGATTATGCCAAAAGTCGCCACTGCTGCAGAAGCACCCAGCGTCGAGCGTTTCCCAAACTCCCGTCTTGAAATTAAATTCTTTTTTCTTTCAGTCATTTGAACATGCTCCTTTCCTCTTCGTTCGAGTGGAATACAACA
>CAZXSQ010000136.1:0-6857 GCA_964643335.1 uncultured bacterium | reverse complement strand
ATTGAAAAGAGTTAAAGGTGCGTAGGCTTTTATAAATAAACAATCCCTTGACACGATGATTAAGATATCCATATTATCCGAGTGATTATATACCTAATAGAGTCAGACGGTTTATTTGTGAAAGATAAAGAAAAAAGGAAAGGGCTACCCACATGGATAATGTAAAAATCCGTCGTGCAAAGTCAAAAGACATCGATCAGATCGCAGCCCTTTGGAAAGAGATGATGGATTACCATATTTCCCTGGATGAACACTTCCAATTAGTGTCAGACGGGGAAAAAGCCTATAGTGAATATCTTGTCTCCATCCTAGATAATTACGACTATTCAGTTCTGGTTGCAGAGGAAGAGGGTGAAGTTGTCGGTTATACTATTGGCATGATTCTGGCCAATCCGGCGGTGTTTTCATTGGCACGGTATGGATTTATTGCAGAAATGGCGGTTACCCAATCACGCCAGAAGTCGGGTATCGGTCTGCAAATGTGGAATCATATAAGAAAATGGTTTTACCGGCGGGGCATTGAAGTAATACAACTCAATGTTTCACCTCGAAACGAGCGGGGGTATAATTTCTGGAAAAAAGTGGGATTTTCGGAGTTCCTTCATATTTTGTGGCATGATATCCCTCGCGATTTATGAAATGTTTATTTGAAGGGGAGACGAACCTTTAAATCAAGCGGGAGAGAAGTTTTTTTTCTAATGTCTTTATCACAAGGCCTAACAGCATTGGTTGAAATAAGCCGGCCCAGACAATGGGTTAAAAATGCGTTTGTTTTTGCTCCGCTCATTTTTGCAAAAAGAATAACCGATCCGTATGCCGTTGGAAGTTCTGTACTCGCTTTTTGTCTTTTTTGCCTGTTTTCCTCATGCGTTTACATTGTTAATGACATCGCCGATTTGGAACGAGACCGCCAGCATCCTGAAAAAAAGAAACGGCCGCTTCCTTCGGGCCGGTTGACTATTCGTTCCGCAATCATCATTTGGATTCTTCTTTTTGCTTTTGCATCTGTGGTTTCGGTGTTTTTGGATCCCTCGCTTCATTTTTTAGGCATTGTTTGGCTTTATTCTGCTTCCAATGTGCTTTATTCATTCTGGTGGCGTTCTACGGTCATTTTGGATGGGATGATCATTGCTTTGGGATTTGTACTTCGTGCTTATGCCGGTGCAGTCGTAATCGATGCGGTTTTTTCGGACTGGTTGTATATCTGTGCTATTTTTGTCTCATTGTTCCTCGCCTTTTCTAAGCGGCGGCATGAAATTTTATTGCTGGGCGATGATATGGCGCACAATCATCGTTCGATTCTTAGGGAATATTCTACACAACTTCTAGATCAGATCATTTCTATTGTAACCGCTGCAACCGCTGTTACCTATTCACTGTATTGTATCGATGAAAAACCGTTATCCGGAAAAAAAATTTCTGATGTTCAAGATACGCTGCAGGAATTGTTGAATCAATCCACCAATACTCTTATTCCTCCGGAAGAAACAGTTCAATTGGTCGTGATTTCCGCCGATCACTCTCCGGCAATGAAGTTCACGATCCCTTTTGTGCTATATGGATTGTTTCGCTATTTATATCTGGTATATAGTAAGGATAAGGGTGGAAATCCTACTGAAATTCTGCTTACGGACAAGCCGTTGCTGCTGAATGGAGTCCTTTGGCTCGCGGTTGTCTTTGGGGCATTGTATTTATAAAATTTAAGACCCTTTGAAAAAAATAAATCAGCCATTGACTAAAACCGATCTCCGTGTAATGTACCCAAAATTGAGGGGGTATAACAAAAAGCATTACCTTAATAATTTAGTTTAAAGAAGCATAATAGCAGTGTTGAGGAGTAAAATTATGAACGAAAAATATCTATTTCGAAAATCAGCTACATCTTATAGAATTTTATTGGCGTTCGCATCCAGAAACTATTTAGTCTCGATTTATCAGGATCAATCCGGCCATAAAGTGCCCTGTGTGCTTCATGTTTTCCGAGATGAGTCCAAGGCCGACTATCTGGAAGATATTGAATTTTTTCAACTCGCCTGGGATGAAGACGAGGATGAATTTGATTATGAAATTGATGACTATGAAGAAGACGAAGATTTATTCGAAGAAGAAGATGACTTTGAAGAACTAGATGATGAACTGGAAGATGAATTTGAGGATGATTATGATGATCTAGACATTGATGTCGATGAAGAAGAAGATTTTTGATAAAACTCTGTTTTAATGGGTTTTTGTTATCAGTAATCTAAATGCTTGGATGAACCGGGTTTGAAGTAGAATCCTAAATCCATTTTCTATTCTAATTGTTCTTTTCATGCCGAAAGTTCTTCTAATTCATTAAGATGACACAATAATTCTTCGGCGATTTTTATACTATAATTCATGCCTCTATCCTGTGGATAGATTTGTACCATTGTGCAAAGATACAAACCGGGAATTGGTGTGTCAAAAGACGGTTTGATTTGTGAATAATTCAACCCAATAACAGGTTGGGTATATTTGGCCTTTGAAAAGGTGAAACTGCCGATCAATTCCCGGGTAAATTGGGGAAAAATCCGCTCCATATGGGAAATGAATAGTTCCTTTACTTCCGGAACATGCATATTGAAGTAAGGATGATCCTCACCGAGATACCGTGAAAGGTAGACCGGAATCAACTCTCCGTAATCTTTATCCGGCACCAAATTAGTATGTTCGATTACAGCGACGAACGGTGATTCCGGATCTGTGATGTTCAGCCAGTAAAAAGGGGAGAGGGAACGTTTTAAACCAAGCACCATCGTGATATTCGCCTGGTAGGGAATTTGGTTCACCTTGGTTTTGTAATCTTCTGGAAGCGAGGGGATTAATTCGAGAAACGTTGGCACACTGGGTGTCACGATCACGCGGTCAAACTCTTCCTCACCTTTCCGGGTGCGAACCCGAATGCCTTTGTCAGAAGGCTCGATTCTTCTGACCATATCATGAAGGCGCAGAATCCCACCGTTATCAGCAATCTGTTCTCCCATGCGTTCGTATATTTGCCACCAGCCGTCTTTCAAATACCCCAGGCATTCACCGCTACCGCTTTTTGACCGGGTTCCGCCTCTCAGCTTGACTTTTCCCCAAAACCATACTGCGGACACTTCCCGATACCGTTCGCCGAATTTAGAACGCAGCAGAGGTTCCCATAATATTCGATACGCTTGTTCACCCATCTCGCGGATAATGAATTCTTCGGCGGTGATTTTTTCCAGCTCCTCATAAGATTCTCTTCGGCGCATTCTCAGAACAGCCAATCCTACTCGGAATCTTGAAATAAGTGAAAGCGGCTTAAAACGTAAAAGGTCGACAGGAGTTGTGAAAGGATATAAATGGCCTTCATGTTCGAAACCCACGGACGATGAGTACCAATGAAGTTTGTCCGACAATCCCAAGCGATTGATAAACGCTTGAATATGAGTATCGCTGGTAAAGATGTGATGATAAAACCGGTCCAGTTGTGTATTTCCAAATTTAATGCCGCTGGCCAGACCGCCTAATCCCCTTTCCTTTTCATAGACATGGACTTCATGTCCATTCCGGGTTAAATGCCAGGCGAGAGTACAGCCGGCAGCACCTCCTCCAACTATGGCATATCGATATTTTTTATTTTTCATCGAGTAACAATTTGTAATCAATGCTGTCTACAAGCGCATCCCACGAGGCTTCAATTATATTATCGGACACTCCCATGGTGATCCATTCACGCTCTCCGTCTGTGGATTCAATTAAAACACGTGTCTTCGCCGCCGTGCCGCGGCCGGCATCGATGATACGGACTTTGAAATCAGTCAAACGCACCTGGCCCAGTTGAGGATAATGATTCTCCAAAGCCTTTCGCAATGCGCGATCCAGGGCGTTGACCGGTCCATCTCCGTCTCCGGCCATGAAAAATGTTTTATCGTCAATTTTGACTCGAACGGTTGCTTCTGACCATAAACCGTCCGATCCAGAATGTTGCTCCACCAATACACGGTAAGCCACCAATTCGAAAAAGGAACGGTGCTGCCCCAATTCCTTCAAAATCAATAATGCCAAAGAGGCGTCAGCAGCTTCGAAGAAGTAGCCTTCGTTTTCAAGAAGTTTAATTTTTTCGAGAATTCGTCTTGCCACAGGAGAATTCTTATCCAATTTTATACCGAGTGCTTCGGCGCGATGGAATATATTGGATTGGCCGGATAATTCTGAAACCAATACTCGTGTTGAATTTCCTACTAATCTTGGGTCGATGTGCTCATATGTCTTTGAATCGCGCTGTACTGCACTTACGTGAATGCCGCCTTTATGAGCAAACGCGCTCATGCCGACATACGGCTGATTACGCCTTGGCTGAATATTGGCCAATTCGCTGATATATAACGAGAGGGGAGATAAGTCTTTTAATTTTTCCGGAGCGATCACGTCAAACCCCATTTTTATCTGGAGTGAAGGAATGACGCTG
Source organism: uncultured bacterium (assembly GCA_964643335.1). Lineage (GTDB taxonomy): Bacteria > Hinthialibacterota > Hinthialibacteria > Hinthialibacterales > Hinthialibacteraceae > CAZXSQ01. Next base: position 2,398 of record CAZXSQ010000136.1, on the reverse strand, counting down.
GACAGGTCGGCATTACCACACCGTTCGCCAAATCCGTTGAATGTTCCTTGGACATGAGTTGCTCTTTAACTGCCGCAATGGCGTTTGCCGCCGCACAGCCACTGTCATTGTGTGTATGGATTCCCAAGGGCTTTGTGGTTTTATCCTTTATGATACGGATCATCTCACTGATTTCATGCGGAAGGCATCCACCGTTTGTATCACACAAGACAATAATGCCGGCTCCGGCATTTTGCGCGGATTCTATTGTTTTCACCGCGTATTCAGGATTGTTTTTGTATCCGTCGAAGAAGTGTTCGGCATCATAAATTACAAAACGCCCTTGTTCCTTTAAATAGCGGATGGAATCCGCAATCATTTCCAAGTTGTCGGAAAGTTCTACCCGTAAAGCATTCAGCACGTGAAAATCCCATGTTTTCCCGAATATTGTCACCACTTCCGTATCCGCTTGGATTAGGGCTTGTATATTCGGGTCGTTTTCAGCGCTATTTTTTGCGTGGCGCGTACTGCCGAATGCCGTAATTTTGGCATGTTTAAGCTTGAGGGATTTCACTTTTTGGAAGAATGAAATATCTTTAGGATTCGATCCAGGCCATCCACACTCAATGTAATCAATGCCAAATTCATCCATCCGTTGCGCTATTCGGAGTTTATCTTCAACGGACAGGTTTACACCTTCTCCTTGGGTTCCATCTCTTAAGGTGGTGTCAAAGATTTCGATTCTTGCAGCCAAAAGAAGTCACCGCCTTTCATGATAATTAAGGATTCATTTATACTGAAAACTCTTCATTTATGAAGGGAAAAGTTCTTCGCAGGCAGGAATTTCCAACTTTATGTTTAGTATGTGGACCAGTTGGAAACTTTGGTTTCTGATTCCCGCGTAATTGTAAGTGCGTTCTCGAACCATAAACGATGTCCATCACCTGTCACGACACGAAGATTGTATACACCGGCAGCTATACCAGCGGGGACACTTCCCGTCAAGGTGTCACAACTTACACGTTCGATCTCATTGATGGGTATAAAGTCTAAGTACACATTGTAACCTGTGGGCATGGTAAAACCATTTCCCTTGATCGTAATTGGGAAAGATGCATCATTGCTGTCCAGTTGTACATGAGTAGGAGATACTTCCCGAATTTCAGGTGGGGAAGGGAATGGATAGGCGCTGTCTTGTAACCATTCCAAACTCTTTTGAAGCACTTCATTTCCAGCGCTTGGTGCCAGAACTTCCAGTGGAAAAGCCAGGAATACTGCTCGATAACTACAGCTGTCCACGGTAACGCCGATGGTTCGGCTGCGTTCTCCATCCGAAAAAAAAGCCTGACGTGTCACTTGAAAGTCCAACGAGCGAATATCGTCGGTAAAATTGGCAAAATTTGCAGGAAAATTGAGTGTATACGGGCCTAAACCTTTTCCTATTGGGCTTCGCCTGAAACCTTTAATCGTTGTTGCGGAATGATCTCTCTCAATCATTTTCACGCGCAAAATTCCCTGGGAAAAGGCAGCCGATTCTTTATCATCGAAATAATCCATTCCTGAAAGAAATAAGGTCCCGCCTTCGGTCAGATACTTCATCAATTCCGTTTCGAATAAATGGCGCGGATTGAACGCTTCGGCGTATTCTCTCGAACTTTCGTCACCAATAGTGTTTAGACTGCTCTCTGAAAGAAACCATATGATGCTTCTGAATTGAGAAAGATAATCCAATGTTGGATATCTATCTTCATGCTCCACATCCCATGAAGTATATTGATAACCTATATCGTTTAGACGGGACTGATAATACCGTTCGTAAACCTCTCCTCCATCATCATCCACAATCAAAAGACTGCCGGAAGGTGCTTTTGCATTGTGTATTCGAGTCCATAAGGGAATGAAATAAGTCTTGCCTGTGGTTTCATTGGTCAAGATTAAATCGCCTTCATATGATCCTTCGGCCAAATTATCTGTAAAATCCATATTTACCTCAAGCACGGTTTTCTCTTCCGGAGCAAGTGAGAAAACAGCGGGCGAAACTTCAATATTCATGGGGGTGAAATCACCGGAAATCATCAATGAATATTCGCATTCCGACATTGTGGTATTAATAACGTTAATTTGCCGTGTGTCCTTGCCTGCAGTTAAACGCATACGTACTCCAAAGCTGATTTGTGCAGGAATAACAAGCGTATCCACCTGAAAGGAGGATTCGGCATTAATTCGTCCATTCCCTTTTTGTAATACTGACGTGCTCGGACCGTCAAACATTGTGTCAACGGATCGCTCAGCTCCAAGGATAATCGCTGACTTGATCTCCAATGGAGACCAATCGGGGTGTATCTGTTTAATCAGTGCGGCCAAACCGGAAACTCGAGGCGCGGACATACTTGTACCTTGATACCATTGATAACCGCCT
>CAZXSQ010000135.1:6717-13558 GCA_964643335.1 uncultured bacterium | reverse complement strand
CCGGAATGGCTCTACTTAGTTATCGAACAAGGGAGGATCTCACCCAGGTGGAGTTATCACGAATAACCGGAATTCCACAAAGACATATCCGCTATAAATTCTGAGATATTTTCCGAAGTAGTATATAACTCAATATTTTCGCTGCATAACAAATTTTGTACTTTTTGGAAATATTTTGAATCTTCATCAACAGAATAGATGAGAACATTGGTATGGAGAAGTACTTTATTCATATGCCTGTTCACGAATATTTATAGAATCAAATTTCCCTTTAAGTTTAAAGGTGTGTCGTTTGATGTCTCTCTTTTTAGTAGACTTTATAGAATTTATGAACTCATACACTTCTTCTACTAAATTGTCAGGTAATTGATCTATTTCTTCTTTTATTTTTTCTTTAGTAGACATGGAAAACTCCAAATATTAAATTCACATTTACTTTGAGTTTAAAAATAAATTTTGTCAAGAATATTTAGGGATATTTTTGCCATTTTTTAAATGCGTATACCAGCGTTGCTTTCTTTGTGTTTTGAATTTTAATAGAGAAATAAAATTATCTTAGAGGAAATCATGATAAAACTTGCGAAAAACGTTTTGGTGATTCTGTTTTTATTACAGTTTTCTTGGACTCCGTGCGGATTCAGCCAGGATTTTTTTTCGGTTGGGGTTTGGTATGGAGGAGGGAAGGTGCGTGCTCCGATGCTGGAGCGTGAACCGGCCAAGCATCGGGAGCAATGGAAAGAAGACTTGCAGACGATCCGTTCGCTGGGATTCAATAGTATCAAATGCTGGATCGATTGGGCGACGGTAGAGCCGAAACAAGGGCAGTACAATTTCAAAAATCTTGAACAATTGCTCGATCTCGCGGATGAAGTTGGACTGAGGGTTATTGTACAAATGTATATGGACTCAGCGCCCGAATGGCTCGGTGAAGCGTATCCCGATGCCAGTTTCGTGACAGATAAAGGTCACGCCATCGGATCACAAGCCGCGCCGGGATATTGTATCGATCATCCGGAGGTGCGGGCTGCCATGAGCAATTTCTTTAAAGAAGCCGGAAAAAGCGCGCAGAAATATGATTCGTTTTATGGGTGGGATTTGTGGAGTGAACCGCATATCGTCAATTGGGTTTGGTTCAATTATCCGGTGGAATTTTGTTTTTGTCCTTATACCCAAGCCCGGTTTCGTGAATAGCTCAAAGAAAAATACGGTTCGCTTGAAAATCTGAACAAGGCCTGGTACCGGACATACAATCAATGGGATCAAGTCGATCCCCCGCGATATGGAACCATTCTTTCCTATACGGATTTCATCGACTGGAAATCTTTCATTGCCAAAAAATTACAAGAAGATTTGGAAATGAAAGCCGAGTCTGTGCGGTTTGCCAATCCCAATTTTATTGCCAGCAGCCATTCGGATGTACCGGCAGTGTTGTTGAGTCCATTGTCAGGCTATGGCAATCCCGATGACTGGAAAATGGTGGAGGTGGTTGATCATTATGGTACCTCCATCTATCCGAAACATGCTTCATCCAAAGAACCATGGAGCCCGATCAAACTGTGTATTGGACTTGACGGCATTCGCTCAGCGGCGCGTGAAAACGGCTGGTGGATTGGTGAATTGCAGGCGGGGCAGGGCGCGACAGGCGTGCAGGTAGCTAATCCAGTCACCGGTGATGATCTACGGCTGTGGGGATGGGCCGTTATGTCGCGGGGCGTGTGCTCCATCAGTTATTATGCCTAGTATCCCATGGGATCAGGCTACGAATCCAATGGCTATGGCATGATCGAACTTGATGGAACTATAACCGAACGGGCAAAAACCGCCGGGAAATTTGCTGAAATCATCGACCAGAATGCGAAATATTTTAAGTCACTGCGGCCACAGAAATCACAACTTGCCTTGCTCTACAATCGCTTGTCTTACATGACTGGCGGAAATACATATGGTCCGGGGCTTACAATAAGAAACTCGTATATGGGGTTTTACCGGGCGATGTTTGAAAAAAATATTCAGATTGATTTTGTTCACACGGATGAAGTGGTTTCAGGTCTGGCTGATCAATACAAGATGATTTATTTGGCCTATCCGCTCATGCTTTCTGAAGCAGTCGTGGTTGCTCTGAGAAATTATGTTCAGCAGGGAGGAATTCTGGTTAGTGAAGCGCGTCCCGCATGGAATGATGAGCGGGGATATGCGAATGACCGCATCCCTGGTGGGGAGTTGGATGAGGTGTTTGGCTGCCGTGAAAAAGTCTTGCGCTCTCCTGAAGAGATTCGGCTGGAATTTGATTCGAAGCTTACCGGTGTATTCGCTCCGTTATCCGGATTATCTCCCAAAGGAAGTATTTATTCCGAACATCTGGATGTGACAAAGGAATCAGCTCAGGTGTTGGCTCGGTTTCCGGAAGGCGATCCTGCTGTGGTTGTTTCCGAGTATGGAAAAGGCCAAGCTATGCTTATCGGATCGTTTCCCTCGCCGGTGTATGAAAATGAAAAAGATGAAGATACTGGCAAAATGTTACAAGAAATTGCAGCGTGGGCTGGTGTGGAAACTCCCATAGAGATCGATGGTGCGCCGGGTTTGGTTGAAGCCCGTTATCTGGAATCAGAAGGCAATTTACTTTTTATTGGAATCAATCATTCGTATGATGAGCAGGAGGTTCGTTTTACTTTAAAACCGCCAATTTCAACAAGTAATGCCTTCAACCTTGAAACCGGGGAATCATTTATTATAGAGGCTACCCAGAATGGGTTTGATTTTAAACACGTTTTTAAACCAAGGGATGTTTTGGTTCTTGTTATTCATTAGATTATAAGTAGAATAGGTGTCCTCGCCTGTATCGTTAGTGGGTAGAACAGGCGTCCTCGCTTGTGTCGTTCGGCAAGCGAGGAACTTGCTCTACCCTCCCATGGAAGGGGAATTGAGGCCGGCAAGATGCCGGCGTTACACCTGATTAAGTGGTAGAATTTAAATCTTCCCAAGTTATTAACCGAGGTTCGTACTCTTTTTCTTGCACTTTATACATGGCCATGCGGCCCATGATGCCCATGAGTGTAGAACCTCTAGCCGTTTCAATATTGCTCAACGGTTTTTCGTTATTGCGTATGTGTTTGGCAAAGGCTTCCAATTCTTCATACGTTCCGTCATCCCAGCTGGTGGATTCTTCGCCAATCCGCTCTGGATCGCCCATACCAGGGCGTGGATATTTCATACCCTTGGGAAGGTCTACGCCACCTTTATCCGCATACACCCATAATTTCTCTCCGGTGAATTGTTCAGGACAATACATCAGGTGGGTATAGGAAAAGATTGCTCCGTTGGGAAACTCAAAAGCAAGAGCTGAATGGTCTTCGGCCATGCGTTCCGGTGGGTTTTGGTAATCCTGGGTGACAGCTCCCATAGCGACGCATTTCTGAGGATGTTGGTCTTTCATCACCCACATGGCTGCATCCACATGATGGCATGCCTGCGCCAGAAACCAGCCGCCTGATAAATTGAAATTTAAATATCGTGGCCCGATCCCTGAGGTCCAATGCCACATGCCCTGCATAAACGTAACTTTGCCTAAATGATCTTCGTGTATGTGGCCGATTCCGTCTTGGAAAGTTGATAGGTAGCGCCGCTGAAAACCGACTTGATAAATCCCCTTGGATTTTCGGGCTGCCCGGGTTATGCGATCCACTTGCTTCACGCTAATATCCATAGGCTTTTCGCTGAAACAATGGATATTCGCTTCAAGCACCGGGATTGCGCATTTGCCATGGTTGGCTTCTTCCGTAACCACAAAACACGCGTCCAATTTTTCCTTCTCCAGCATTTCACGGAAATCGAGATAGGTTCTTACTGTAGGTTTATATTGTTCGCATATTTCAGCCGCTTCTTTTACCCGCTCTTCACGGAGATCACATAGAGCGGCGACACGATAAGCGGGCAGATTAGTGATTGCACGCAGCAGCCGTTTTCCACGTCCACCCGTGCCGATCATCCCCATTACAATTTCATCGTTTGCCCCTAAAATTTTGTGAGAAGAACCAATCGCAAGCGCGGAAGTTCCCACAGCGGTTTTCTGAATAAAATCCCTTCGAGAAAAAGTATGATCTGTCATCTCAATCTCCTATACTTCATCATTTTTTTATCAACATTGATATTTTTTTCTTGGTTTGTATAGGGGCAGGAAAGTTCAAATTAAAAAAAAGCCACAATAACAATTTGAATTTCTATTTGACTAAGTAAAAATAAATATGACTATTTTTTGTTATTTAGTCAACAAAGATATATAATGAAAATATATTATAAACTATCTTTAATTGGAGGAAATACTAATTTATGCCTTTCAAACAGTCTTTCTATTGTTTTGCATCACTTCTTTGTTTCACTTTGTTATTGAATCCATCCTCTTTCAGCCAAATGCCCACTGGTAACTGTCTGGTTCCCTGCGAGGAAATTATATCGGGTGGTCCCCCGAAAGACGGCATACCTGCATTGGTTGATCCTGAAAAGTTAACAGCCGATGAAGCAGTTTGGCTGAATGAACAGGATGTCGTTCTGGGAATTGTCCGGAATGGAGAGGCCTGCGCTTATCCCCTGCGAATTCTCTACTGGCATGAAATTGTCAATGATACGGGAGGTGGAGAACGCAGCGTTATTACTTACTGTCCTCTTACCGGAACTGGAATTCATTATGATGGCCAAATTGACAGCGGCCAAACGGATTTCGGTGTTTCCGGACAGTTATGGAGCAGTAATCTTATTATGTACAATCGATCCGGGCCGGAATCGTGGTGGAGCCAGATATACGGCCAGGCTATTGTTGGCTCGGCTTTGGAAGAAAAACTTACACGGCTGCCTGTCGTGGAAACCCGTTGGGGAACATGGAAGCGTTTACAGCCAAATACGAAAGTTCTTTCCAACCAAACCGGCTATCCTAACAGTTATTCTCAATATCCTTATGGTAATTATGAGCAGGAAGACGTTCCACCCAACTCGTTGTTTATCCGCAGCAAGTATCTTGATGACCGGCTTCCACCCAAAAGGCGTGTCTTAGGTTTAAACGGTGACGACACCACTCGTGCCTATCCGTTCCCCCAATTGCAAAATGAACCGGTCGTGAACGATACGTTTGAAGATGAACCTGTACTGGTGGTTCATCATCCTGAATCACGAATGGCATTGGCCTTCGACAGACGTGTGGATAATCGAAACCTTACTTTCAGCATAGCAGAGAGTGAGTTATTTCCATTCGGTTTGCGTGACGATCAAACCGGTTCGCTTTGGACTATATTAGGTGAAGCGGTTTCAGGTTCACTGGCTGGCGAAAAACTGAAACGCCGAGCTGACGGTATCGTTGCATTCTGGTTTGCCTGGGGGGCGTTTTATCAAGGTGCGGAAATCTACACCGCCGGATCGGGGATTGTGCAGGATCCGGAAGAAATATCCGATCCTGAAATTATCAATGTATCCGGTGTGGAGAATTGGGAAAAACTAAGTGAAGAAACGAATTAAAAAGGGCGAAGTAGCAGGACATGGGGCAATCACACAGGATTGCTTTCCTTGATTTTGGTCGTTAGGGGCAATCACACAGGATTGCCCCTACAACATTATATAGCCTGCCATTATTAAACGTTCTTTTCCACTCCTATCGACAAACACCCCTATTTTGTGCTTTGATTAATAATAAAGTATGTTCATCCCTTTAATGGAGGAAAAAACTAATGTCAAAATCTTTTTCGAGGAGAGATTTTATAAGTAAATCTATTGTAGGTTTACCCGCAATATCCGTTGCGTCAAAGAGTGTCTTGGGAGCGAATGACCGGATCAACATCGGTATTATTGGGTGTGGAAGCCGCGGACGTAACGCGCATATGAAGGGAATTCATCGTTATGACATCGACGTGAATGCTCAGATTACTGCTGTCTGCGATGTGTGGGAACAGAATCTCGATCTTGCTGCTGAAATGGCAGAAGAATGGTATGGCAAAGAACCGAAAAAGTACATCGATTACAAAGAGCTGTTGCAAGAAAAGGATATCGATGCTGTTACCATCGCCGCACCGGATTTCCAACACACTGCGATTCTGAAAATGGCTGCTGAAAAGAAAAAAGATACCTATTGTGAAAAACCGCTGGCCATGAATCTGGAAGACTTAAAGGCGGCTGCCGATGCGGTGAGGGAAAGCAATATCGTATTTCAGGCAGGTACTCAGTTGCGCAGCTACCCCACTTTTACTGGTGTTAAGAAAATCGTTCAGGAAGGATTACTTGGACAAATTGTTAAATGTGCCCAAGTGAGAAACACCTATCGGCCGTACTGGCATCATTATGACCGTCCAGTCGATAAAGAGGAGGCGCATTGGCAAGTTTTCTTGCGAGGTAAAAAATACCGCCCTTGGGATCCCGATCAATTCACTGCCTGGTACGGATATCGCGATTTTTCATCCGGACCGATTGGTGGTTATATGAGCCACTTCGTCGATTTGGTTCATTATATTACCGGTGTGAAATACCCACACAGCGCTGTGACCATGGGGGATATATACGCGTGGAAAGATCAGCGCACCTGCCCCGACTCGGTTCATACGCTGCTCAATTATAAAGAGTTCATGGTGAGTTATACTTCAGCATTCGGTAACGGATACGATAATTTCTATCGTTTCTATGGCACCAGAGGAACGGTTTATGGCAAAGGCTGGAGTGCTCCGCGCATGACGGGAGATGGTATCGGTGACGACAATCGAATCAAGGAGGACAAACTCGTTCCGGAAGTTCCCATGCCCAAACATATGCAAGACTTTCTGCAATGTATACGTTCGCGCGAGAAAACCAATGCCGACATTGAGGCGGG
>CAZXSQ010000135.1:0-6707 GCA_964643335.1 uncultured bacterium | reverse complement strand
ATGCTGTGGCTTGCATTCTCTCTGATGTGGCTATGGTTGAACAACGTGAGATGGCTTACGATCAGGAAAAACGGGAGATTTATCCTGTTTAACGATTATCAATAAAAAAAGAAAAGAGAAAGGGGGCACAGTGTGTGTGCCCCTTCGATTGTTTTATAAAATGAGTTACCCATTCACGCTTTTGCGATCTGACTGGCGTGACGGTGAATTTTGCGTATGGCATCGGCGATTTGATCCATTGCTTCGCGTTCGGCAAGCAGCATGGATTGGAAGAACCACACAGCTTCTTCATTGCAAAGTTTGTCGTTTTCAGGGCATTCGTTTTCTTCGAAGTATCTATCTATGCGTTCTTTCCCATAAATGCGAATAAATCCGGGTTTGTACAATGTTTCTTTCATGAAGGTTTGTTTGTTCAGAGGAGAATACCCGCTTCCGCAAGGTACACCTTCTTTTTTCAATGCGTCCAAGAATTTACTGCGCGGCATTCCTGCGAATTTATCTTTGTCATACCGGAACATGTAAAGGTGATAGGCGTTGCGTGTGGTTCCCGGGTACATTTTCTCCGGATAGATACCGGGGATTTCTCTCAATTGTTGAGTGAGATAATTGGCGTTTTGTTCTCGGGTTTTGGCCTGTTTTTCCAAACGTGTCATTTGTTCAAATAACAAAGCCCCTTGGAATTCGGTCATTCTTCCATTTGTTCCGTTATGGATATAGCCAAATCCGTATCGTTTTGTTCTTTCACGGCCATTAGTATGGAACGAGAAGCAACGGTCCATTATTTCTTCATTGTTACAAAGAATGGCTCCACCTTCGCCGCTGCTTAAATTTTTGGTGACCTGAAAACTGAAGCAGCCAGTTGCACCCATGGTTCCAGCCTTCTTGCCTTTCCATTCAGCCAGATGGGCTTGGCAGGCGTCTTCGATAATGGGGATATTGTGTTTTTTCGCGATAGCCATGATCGCGTCCATATCTGCCACATTGCCGCCCAGATGCACGGGCATCAGGCATTTTGTACGATCGGTAATTTTCTCTTCGATTTTCTTGGCGTCGATTTGAAATGTTTCACGGTCCATGTCCACATAAATTGGTAGAGCATGCTGCAGCATAACTACATTGATGGTTGCTACAAAAGTATAGGGGGGAACAATGACTTCGTCTCCTGGCCCTATGTCAAGAGCATTAAGTGAGGCGAATAAGGCATTGGTGCCATTCGCCACGGCCAGGCATTCTTTAGCTCCCATGACTTTGGCATATTCTTTTTCGAATTTTTCGACATAACCACCGTTCAAGCGGCACCAGCCTTTGGCTTCAAGAACGTCATCCCACGTTTCTCTGTCATTTTCTTGGATTTGCGGCCAGGATGGAAATCCTTTGTCTCTCACCGGTTTGCCGCCCAGCGCGGCTGGTTTGCTCTTCTCAGATGCTGCTGCTGAAAGAATAGTGGGCACTCCCAATGACAGTGTTGCTGTTCCGGCAGCGGTTTTGTGAAGAAAATCTCTTCTTTTCATTTCTTGCTTGCTCATCGGTCTTTCTCCTTCACATAGGATTTATTTAAAAAAAAACAGAATTTATTCAATTTCTATTCATTTATGTTGGCATATTTATGGATTTTGTGCTAGTGGTTTTTATACTTTTCCAGTCCAACTATTTATTGGAGCCGATTGGTATCGAAGGGCATCCATTGCGGTCCCAGCCGGACTATATCTCCTAAGCTTTGTATACCATTACTTGGATCATAATCAACCGAGAAGCCCACGCGTTGGATCATATCAGGGCCGGCACTGGCGATACGCCAATAGGCTCCGCGTGTGGAAAATGGCGCATTGTTGGCTATCTGCGCGGAGGTCCAGTCGTAATAATCATACGTTTCTGTATGAAACTGTCCTGCCTTTCTTTCTTTTCCAAACGGGTCGGCAGGATAAAAGGAAATGAATGAAATTGGAGTGGTCAAGGCCGAAAAACGGCTGATGGCTGAACCCGAAGCGATTTGCTGATCAATCAGATGCGCGACGGGATAATTGCCAAAGCTGAGATGATAAGACTCCAGGGCTGTTGCCAAAGTGCGGAAATCTGCTTCAACACGGGATACTTTTGCACGAATTTGAGCGTTTAAAAAATTTGGCACGGCGATAGCGGCCAATATTCCAATAATGGCTACAACAATTAAGAGTTCGATCAGAGTGAATGCTTTATTTTGCATATCAGTTAAGTCTATTACATCCAAGCCATTTGTCTTTCGACACGATCATGCAGTTTATATTTCTTTATATGATCCGAAATTTTTTCTCCAATCACTTCGATTTTACTTAAATCGGCCTGGCCCATACCTGCGTCAGTGCAGTAATTTAAATAACCAATTTTTGAATAATCAATACCCATCAGTTCCACCGCTACTCGATCGGCAGCCAGCCAGTCCAGGCTGGTCACGGCTACTCTATGCTCCATAGGGAAACCGCCAACAGGACCGTTGCCCTGCATTCCTTGATACCCGTCAATTACGGAAAGGTCCGGATGCAGACGAGGCGCCATGGCAAACAAATTGAAATTGACTCCTTTTATACCGCCACCATGAGCGATAGGCTTATCATTCACAGCGCCTTCCTTTCTGCCTTGTCCCCAGCGGAATCCCTCATCTTTGATGGGAGCGCCGAAAACGATGTTTTTCAACGACAATGTGGCAACCACCCGGTCATGGGTCTTCATGACTGCGGATGAGATGATGAATGTATCGGGATCAAGAAGAAGGCTTGACATGCGTACGGCATGGGGATGAAAATCGTTTTCATCGATGAGATGCACTAATTCATAAGGTTCTTTATCCAAATCAACTAATTTGGCGGAATATTCTTCCGCCACTGGAATATAGCCGTAATTTTCATAACCTTCGAAGGTGGGAGCGCTGGCGGCAGATTCGGCAATAATCACTTCGGTTTTGCCAATTGATCTAAGAAATTCAAGTATACCTTCAAGACAATCGGCATGAGTCGCGGATAACTGAGTAGAAGTCGAGACATTATTCGGTTTGATTACAACTTGCCGGTTGCCGATGGCTTTTTTAATCTCTTTGTCAAACGTTTTCAATCCCTTAAAAATATTATCCGTTCGATCCTCTCCCGCTGTTAGAGAGACGCTGCTGGGGCTTTTTTGTGGAGCACCTTCGATACCCAATGCCGATAAAGGAGAATACGTATAAGCAGCAGCCGTAATTCCTCCCAATAAAGACTGTTTTAAAAACGATCTGCGATTTGATTTATTCAGGTTGAACATGATTTGCACTCCTTCTGAATTTGTATGGATAAGAACGTCTTCCCATGAGTGAACAAATATTTTAGTATGGAAGTCCGTTTTAACCGATTAAAGATGTTGATCAATCTGGATTAAAATTTTTGAGTCTGCTAATAAAATAACTATTTCATTCAACGGATACAAGCGCAACAATTTCATGATTTTACAAAAAAATCAATACACTTCAATTAAAGATTTCATGAACTATTACATAAGAGTTTGATATGCCGTAGATTACACACAATGAGCCGAAAAAATTGGCTTTAAGGGGTTGTATACTCGATTCTAAGGGTTAGACTATTTTTTTCTGTAAAAAGAATTAAGTGATGAGGGAGTAGCTCAGCCGGTAGAGCATCTGCCTTTTAAGCAGGCGGTCGAGAGTTCGAGCCTCTCCTCCCTCATTTTTTTATCCTCTTGAATCCCTTTCACTTACGACAATGTCTCCTTTAAAATAATAGAGTTATGCATTTTGCGCTTATGTTATCTTTTCATATGTCAAGAGTTTTTTTGCCTGCGTTGTCTGCGGTCAACGTCTGCAAACTGGATAATAGAAGTAGATTTTTGATAATGATTTACTCTAAAGGGGTGGATTGGCACTTAGCGTGTATTTTCCATTGTAAAAAATGCAATCTTCAACGATAATATTTATGACACGGTAATAAGAAGGTATATACTCATGCATGTTGATGTTCACGAAGCCAAAACCACACTATCCACACTGATCAATAAGGCAAAGGCCGGTGAGGAAATTATCATCACGATGGATGACGCCGAGGTGCAACTTGTCCCAAAATTCAAATCCCAGGAAAAAGAAGACTCACAGGAACCCCGTAAAAATTAGGGACCGTTCCCGGTATCGTGATAGCGGAAGACTTTGATGAGTTTGATGATGAATTGGCTGAAATGTTTGGGATGAAAGACCAGTGAGACTTTTGCTTGATACGCACATTCTTCTTTGGAGTCTTGGCAACAGTCTTAATTATCGAAAGATGTCAAGTCTGTTATCACGAACAGAGATACTCAAGTGTCTGTGAGTTCGATTTCCATCCTGGAAATCCGAATTAAGCAGTGAGTGGGAAAACTGGATAAAATACCGGACGATCTTCGCGGGGAAATTCTACGGGTCCCGTTTGAAATACTTGATTTCACCGGCGAACATGCTGACGCCGTCTTACGGCTTTCATATCATCATCGCGATCCTTTTGACTGGTCATTGATAGCACAAGCCCAATGTGAGAATATGACCTTGGTTACTCATGACAGCCACATTCAAAAATACAATGTTCAGATCCTTAAAGTTTGATATTATAATTTGAGCAGGATAAACCATCGTCTTCCTTCAAAAAATCCCCGTACCGGTCGCGCACGGCGGTCAAATTTCACCACTCTCCCCTACCCAATTCTCTGAATTTGACACATTTTGTTAAAAATTATTGAGTTTAGGTACTGTGAGTACCCCAACAGAGAAAAAACTACAAAAACTGCTGAAAAGCCATACACCCGGTACGGTTTGTTTGGCTCAATGGCTTGAGTCTATGGGCATTTCCAAAGATCTCCAAAAGCGCTATCGCAAAAGCGGCTGGCTTCAGAGTTTGGGACGAAGCGCTTTTAAGCGCTCGGGTGATGAAATACACTGGCCACGCGGGCTTTATGCCCCAGGTTTTACTCTTCTGCGGTTTTCAGCCACAAGAACTTGGTTTTACTGAAATTGCTCTCCTTTACCCTTTGTCATCAAGGTCATAGAAGTGGGCCACCTGATTGAAATATTTACTGATGAATTTGTGAATGCTCTTGCTGATGACGCTCGCCGGGCCTAATTGTGAGAGCGAATGGAATAAAAAAGAGCATATATTCTTATTCAAACAACGTATAAACTCAACTTCCCTCTAACTCCTCTTGTATTGGTGGTAGAATATTTAAAATAGAATGAAAGCATAAATCGATAAAATTGATCTGTCTGGGCTTGGTTATTGTGGTATTAAAATATAAGCACGGTTGGGAAGAACAATGACACTTAAAATTGTAGATTATTCATTTGGAAAGATGAATGTTGGTGGGAAAGAGTTTACCTCGGACTTGATCCTCCATCCGGACGGACACATTCAGGATAACTGGTGGCGAGCACAGGGGCATAATCTTATTCCGGATGATATAACCTCAGTGCTTGATGAGGCCCCGGAAAAACTAATTATCGGAACCGGAGCCAATGGCCGGATGAGTGTATCAGAGAGTGTGAAGAAGCAGTGTGAAAAGCAGGGAATTGAGATCGATGCATCACCAACGCCGGAAGCGGTGACACGTTACAATCAGACAGCCGAAAAAGGTACTGCGGTTGCCGGATGTTTTCACTTGACCTGCTAAAAAAAGAATGTTATCCCAATAGCTGCACGGTATCACCTTGTGTCTGTTGGAAATAACTGAATGCCACATTTTATACAGAGATCTATCATGAAAAATAAGCATGAACTGAACCGCCGGCGGTTTCTTCAATTATCAGCACTGGGGGCTGCGGTCCATTCCTTCTCTGGATGGACAGCGGCAAGAGAAACATCCGGACTAAAGCCAAACATTATTTATATCAATGTCGATGATTTGGGATGGACGGATTTGTCCTGTCAAGTAAGCGAATACTATGAAACACCCCACATCGACAGGCTGGCATCGCAAGGCGTTGTTTTTACCAATGCCTACGCCCCGGCAGCCAACTGTGCTCCCAGCCGTGCCTGTTGTTTGACCGGTCAATACACTCCACGGCACGGAGTTTATACTGTGAGTAATTCGGATCGCGGTGATGCAAAAGACCGGAAACTGATCCCCATTAAAAATACCCTGCATATCAAAGAGGATAATCTTACAATTGCCCACGTGCTCAAGTCGGCAGGATACAAAACCTGCTCCATCGGCAAATGGCATATCAGTGAAGATCCTTTGAAGAACGGTTTTGATATAAACATCGCAGGCGGGAGCTGGGGAGGCCCTTACCACGGGGGCTATCACAGCCCTTATAATTATCCAAACTGCAAAAAGGAAGATGAAGGTGAATACCTGACTGACCGTCTGACCAGCGAAGCCATTGACTTCATTAATTCAAATCAGGATTCACCTTTCTTCCTGTATCTCCCTTATTATATTGTCCACAGCCCGCTCCAGGCCAAGCCGGACATAAAAGCATACTTTGACAAGAATGAAGGGACCAAGGCTCACAATAATGCCACCTATGCTGCCATGATCAAGACCCTCGATAATGGAGTTGGCCGATTGTTAGAAGCCCTCAATAAACTCGGTATAGCCGGCAATACGCTTATTCTCTTTACCTCGGATAATGGCGGTGTGTGGAGGACCACTAAGCAATGGCCTCTGAGGGCTGGAAAAGGCTCGTACTATGAAGGTGGAATACGAGCGCCGTTGTTCGTTCGATG
>CAZXSQ010000134.1:0-13660 GCA_964643335.1 uncultured bacterium | reverse complement strand
GGTTCGCGAACCGCCCCTACTTTTGCGAACTGTCCCTACCTTAATAATTGACCTTGACCATAACCATTTAGAAAACGTACTATGAATTATATCTGAATGATAGCAAATGGAGAGAATGACAGAGTATTTTGCGGTGATCGAAGATAAAATACCTAAGACTTTAGGCATTATTCCTGCGCGGGGAGGATCGAAAGGACTTCCCCGGAAAAATGTAAGGCCGTTGGGTGGAATTCCGTTGATTGCGCATACCGTGCTAGCCGCCAAGAAAAGCCGGATCGAGCGGGTGGTGGTCAGTACGGATGACGAGGAGATTGCCGCTATCGCCGAAGAATGGGGAGCAGAAGTTCCTTTTATTAGACCTCCACAATACTCAAGTGATGATGCTACATCTTTGTCGGTACTTCTTCATGCACTGCATTTTATGGAACAGCAGGAAGGGTATGAGGTTGATCATGTAATCTTCCTGCAGCCCACTTCGCCCTTCCGGATGTTTCACCATATCAATGAAGCATTGGAAAAACATCTGTATTCGGGCAAGAATTCCATGATCTCCGTTACCGATGTGCAGGAACTCCATCCCTATTTCATGTTTAAACTGGATAGCACCGGTGCGCTTGTACCGCTGTTTCAATTGGAAAATCGTCCTTTGAGACGTCAGGATCTTCCTCCTTTTTATCGTATCAATGGAGCAATTTATATATCACGCCGGTCCTTTTATGACAACGCACAGGCAGAGTCGGCGATTTTCGACTGGGATTCGCTTGCGGCTTCGGTGATGGATGCGCCAAGTTCAATCGATATCAATGATTATATAGATTTTCAGCGTGCCGAACTTATTCTGCAGGAAAGAGCCAAAGACTCATGAATGCCTGCTCTTCTGCCAATAATTCATGCATCATGAGAAAAATCGTCATCGTTACCGGAACCCGGGCTGAGTATGGGATCCTAAAACTGCTCATCCAGAAAATAAAAGCCGAACAACAGTTGGATTATGGCCTGATTGTGGCGGGTGCGCATCTTTCACCCGAATATGGCTTGACGGTTCAGGAGATTGAAGCCGACGGTTTTCCCATTGAAGCCAGAATCGATATGCTGTTGAGTGGAGATACCACTGCCGCTATGGGAAAAGGCCTGGGTATCGGTATTTATGGTATAACTCAGGCGATTGAAAGGCTTTCTCCGGATGTTGTCCTGGTCTTGGGGGATCGAGTCGAGGTTTTTGCCGGGGCGATTGCAGGCTTATTTTGTGGATCGGTGGTAGGGCATATCCATGGTGGAGAAGTGACGCAGGGGGGATTGGATGAATATATGCGTCACGCTGTTACCAAGTTAAGTCACCTTCATTTTGCCGCAACTGAGAAGAGCCGTGAGAGAATCATCCGCATGGGTGAATCTCCAGATTTTGTGTTCCGTGTGGGAACGCCGGGGCTGGATGCCTTGCTGCAATATCCATCGTTATCGGATAGTGAACTTTCGCAGCGAATGGGGATTCAGATTCCTGATCATTTTGTTTTGGCTGTTCAACATCCGGTATCTACCCATCCTGAAACAGCGGCGGATGAAATGAAACAAACCCTATCGGCTTTGAAAGAAATCTCGCTGCCGGTCATTTTATTTTATCCGAACTCAGATGCAGGGGGCCGGGAAATGGCCGGAGTGATTCGTGATTATGAACCGGAAGAATGGCTGCACACATTCGTGAATGTACCGCGTCTGGTTTATTGTAATTTGCTGCGGCGTGGTGATGTTTTGGTGGGCAATACAAGTTCTGGTATTATCGATGCTCCGGCGTATGGGACTCCAGTGGTGAATGTAGGTGAACGGCAGGAGGGGAGGGAACGGGGAGACAATGTCATCGATGTTCCGCCTCAACATGAAGCGATAAAACAAGGAATTCATACAGCATTATATGATAAAGCATTTATTGAGAAGGCCAGAAAGACGTCCAATCCATATGGGGATGGCCGCTCATCGGAGCGTATCGTTAATTTATTAAAAAATATAGACTTGGAAAATTCACGGCGGGCAAAGAGACTGCCGTGGTAAAGATGACAGATAAAGTCATGTTTAATAAAGATTGTTTTCTTTCAGCCGACAATAAGTATAATATTGATATAATGCGGACAAGATGTCCGCACTCCTGCCGGCAGGATGCCGGTGTACGCGAGGATTTTGATGTCTGCAATATATGAAGTTGAGACTAAAGTTGATCATAATTATCATCAATTGCCCAGTGGGAGAACATCCGAGTGGGAAAATGCAATGCCCGCCGAATACTGGGAGTACCGCCGAAAGTGGGAGGAATATCCAAAAAAACATATCGTCGATAAATTCCCCGTACATCTGGATATCGAGGCTACCTCCAATTGTAATCTGCTGTGCAAAATGTGTCCGCGTACGGATATGGTCAATGATGGCACGTTTTGGAAAGTCCAAAATTTTGATTTCAGCCTGTACACCCGGCTGATCGATGAAGGGGCGGAAAAAGGGCTTTGCTCTATTAAATTTAATTATTTGGGTGAGCCGCTTATGAATCCGCGGTTGGTGGAAATGATTCAGTATGCCAAAGATAAAGGTGTTATCGATGTCATGTTCAATACCAACGCTACCGTGTTTACTGAAAGAATGTCGCGGCAGCTGATTGAATCCGGACTGGACAAGCTCTTTTTCTCGTTCGACTCACCGTATCGTGAACATTACAACGAAATCAGGATCAACGCCGATTACGATAAAGTATTGCGGAATATCAGGCGGTTCATGCAGATTCGAGATGAGATGGGATCAATCAAACCGTTTACACGGGTATCCATGGTTCGGATGAAAGAGAATGAGGAGGAATGGCAGGCTTTCAAGGAATTGTTTGATCCCCTAGTCGATGCAGTTGCCTATGTGGACTACATTGAGCATACCAATCTATCGAACAGCGAAACAAGTGTGGTCAAATCGATGCAGAATCAGGGAAAGAAATTTTGCTGCCCGCAATTGTGGCAGCGGATGTTTGTGCATCCGGATGGCGTTGTGACGGTTTGTTGTGTCGACTCGGCCAGGAAGTTGCAAGTCGGCCATATCAAAGACAAATCGATTGAAGAAATTTGGACTGGTTCCAAATACCAAAAACTGCGAGAACTTCATGCAACCGGACGGATCGATGAAATCCCCACCTGTGCCAAATGCCATTTAGCTTTAACTCCATAAAATAAAAGCTCTCCAATTTAATTGTTAGGCCTGATTTAAATGGATGAGGCCATGTATTTCATTTCCTCATTGGGCAAAGAAAAAGTTTGGTCTTTATATTCCAGTGCTGGATCCCATCCTCGAATTTTCCAGCTGCGGGTGCGTCCAAAGTAGGCGAAGTTGACGGCGGCGACATAGGGGAGGGTTGCCAGTCCCCGTGGACGGGCAGCGTGTTTCAATAATCGTTTTGAAATCTTGCGTGGACGGTAAAATTCGTAAGTTACCCAATCATGTCCCGCTTGTAACGCTTCAGCCGATAATCGGTTTGGTTCGAAAACAACGTGATGAAAATCGTAATGAGACCAATTGCGGTCGATGATTCGGTTTTGCATCAGGTTGAATTGTTTTGTGCCGGGAAGCGGTGTGAAAATCGAAGCTTGTATCAAGTCCACTTCGATGCCGTCAAGAATGTTCAATGTCTTTTCAAACACTCGATGATCGTCCCCATCGAATCCAAAGACAATTCCCGCTTCGACTGCTATGCCGTAGGAATGCAGTAATTGGATGGCTTTTTGATATCGATCCACTCGATGGCAAGTTTTATCGACAGAGCCTAAATTGTTTTCCGAGAAAGATTCCAATCCTACAAAAAGTCCAATGCAGCCGGCTTCGGCTGCCAGCTCGGCCAATTCAGGATCATCTGTGATACTCAATGTGGATTGGGTAATCCATAACTTGTTTAAAGGAATGAGTTTCTTGAACAGCTCACGGACATAATCCCTGTCTTCGGTTAAATTGTCGTCGACAAAAATGAAAAAGCGGGAGGGAATTTTTTCCACTTCCTGAATAATGCTTTCTATTGGCCGCCGATGTTGTTCATGATGATGAAAGGCCGAGACCGCACAGAAAGCGCATTGATGCGGGCAGCCTCTGGTTGCTTGGACAGCGTGGGTGGAATATTTACCGAGTTTAAGTAAATGGTTGGGAGGGAGTTTCAAGTTGGATAAATCAGCGGAGCGCTTCGATTGGTAAATCCCTCTCAATTTACCTTCTTTTGCGTCTTGGATCACTTCCTGCCATATCCCTTCGGCTTCACCAATGACAACAGCGTCGGCATGGCGCAGCGCTTCATTGGAGAGAAAACTGGGGTGCATGCCACCCAGCACGACAGGGATTCCACGCCTGCGGTATCGATCTGCGATTTCATAGGCACGCGGGGATAAAGCCGTCATGCAGGTAATGCCGGCCAGATCGGGCTGTTCGTACCAGGGGATATCTTCGATTTGCTCGTCAATGATGCGAATGTCAACATCGTCCGGCGTTTCAGCGGCTACGCTGAGCAGGCTGAGCATCGAGAAACGGAACGTTTTACCGTTGAAGAGCCAATGCCGGCCTATCGATCTCCATTTACCACTTGAGGGTGCGATCAGGAAAAGTTTCATGTTGGGTCTCCTTTGGTTTGTATGTATAATGTATACATCTAAACAAGATTCCGCAAAAAAATTTTTCTTATGTCTCTGGTATTGTTTTCAGGTTACGCCGGATTTTTTCCATTATAGAACAAAGCCGTTTTTGATCATTCTCAGAGAGAGAGGACATGACTTTTTTGACGCCGTTAAAATACATTTTTTCCGCTTTTTCCAAAATCCGGCGTCCCGAGCTACTTATTTTTACGATGTGAACCCGGCGGTCGCTTGGATCGGGTGTTCGTTGAACCCATCCAGCTTGTTCCATCCGGTCGATCAATCCGGTTACGTTGGAGCGGTTGACCAGAAGTTTACTGCCGAGGTTGGTTTGATTCATTTCTCCGTGTTCAGACTGGTATTTCAGCAGCATCAGAACGTTGAATTGCGCATCGGTCAACCCCAAGGGTTTAAGAATCTTGTCGCCGATTTTGGACAGAAGTGTTCCGGTCAGGACAATATTCATGACCGCTTCATGTTCAGAAGTTTCTATTGGATTCAAAAAGCCGAGTTCTTGCTGGAGTCCCATAGATCTGTAACCGCTTTTCATGTTTATTGTTTACATATAAACTATATCATACTTTTGATTCTTGACAAGTGGATTAATATTTTTTTTGTGTAACGCCCGTGTCTTGCGGGCAAAGGTGCCGGCGGAACGCCGGCGTTATGGTTCTGGCACTCAGTACATACGATCTCTTTACTCGGACATTCATTGTTATAATGTGTAGAGAGAAATTCTTTTGAATGATACATGCAAAAAGTGTATCGCTGTTTTTTTGAGAGATAGCCAAGATGGATGACAAGAAGAAAAAAGGAAAAGCACCGGGCAAACCGAAACGCGATTTGAATTCAGTCAGAGTCCGTGAAGATTTTTCTATGGATGAAATCCAGAAAATGCTTGGTGATATTGATGATGTGTTATCCGCTCACAAGGCGGATCAAAAAGGAATCGATCCGGAGAATATGGTGAAGACCGTTCGCGGTGGGAGGGTGATCTGGATTACCAAGGAAGAGATGAACGCGACTTTGGCGAAACGCCGCAAAATATCGGGCGCTAAATATGTGAAGCGAAGCGTGCGGGGAGAAAATAATTTATCGTCTGAAATCAATCGCCGAGTCGATGTATGCAGAAAGTTAATTCATGTGATCAAACAAGCGGTTCCTGATATGACGGCTGAATTGACCAGGCGGATGCGGGACTTGGATGTGGTTCATAATCGATCAATCAGTCTGGCGCGTGATATCCGGCTGCTTGAAACTGCGATTCAACGGAAGAAAAAGGAAGACCCCATTATCAGCGAAATGGAAAATGCTACCTCGGATATGATGAACGCGTTGGAAAAAAATTCGCTTTCTGATGTGGATATGAGCCAATCTTTTTGCGATGAACATATGGAAGAGTACCATGCCAAGCAAAAGCGGCTTGAACCTTATATCAAAAAAGCCAAAGATTGCCGTTTGCGGTTTTTAAGGGCGAAGCAGCAGATCTTCCAGTTCGAGTTTGATTTGTTGGAGAATGGCAAAGATGTTATTGCTGAGCAAATACAAAAAATCGTGCATAGGGATAAAGAAGGCGAAGTCTCGGAATCATTGGTGGGTATGGTGGAAGAAATACAGTCTCTACTAAGCAAGGGGAAACCTCGTTTTCAGAATCTGGAAGGATTTGCCGATAAGGAATTGGAAGATCAGGACGATTTGTTTGTCCAATTGGAAAAAGACTACTTGACTCCCTTGTTTGATCAATTTGTTTGTCTGATTGAATCGTTTGAAAAAGCCTGGATGCAATTTGTGAAACACAAACCGAAGGAAACCGGGCGGGATCAGAAGACATTTTATCCAGCAGAGGAAGAAGCAAAACAGCGGATGGCTTATCAAGATAAACATCAGGAATGAAGCCAGTTTAATTTTAATAGTTGGAAAGATTCTATTCAGGTGATTTCCAGTTTCTTAATTCGTAAATATTTGGCTTCTTGGAAATCACGGTAGAATAGTGCTTAAAAAATAACTCTTGTGTGATTTATTTTTAAAAGCCGGATCGTCATAAGATGAATTCAAAAGACCACGAAGAAAAAACAACTCAAAATATCCATCCAATTTCCGAATCGATTTATGTATTGAATCAAGGAATCAAACGATTTCTTGATGAATTGAAACGTATCTCAGATTCCTCACCTCAGCTTAAACATTACGTATCAGAGATGGAAAGCATACGTTCATTTCTTGAGACATTGAATCTGATAAAAGACACTATGTCGGAAGACCGGTTAAGGGATTCCATTCGAAATACACTCAAGTCAATTCACAAAAATTATGAGAATATTCCTTCTAGTATACAAAGGAAACTCACCGGGACTCCCCTCGATAAAGAATACGGTTTACCGGAGTTCCTTATCCAATCTTTTCACTTAATCGGTCCACGCCTTCGATTGAGCAAAAATGAGATGAAGGCCTGGATTGAAGTGGATAAAGAGGACGCCGCTCTTTTATCTCCAAAAGTCATAATAGACAGTCTTAAGCAGAATGGCATCGTAAATGGAATCGACGAAGAGAAGATCCATGAGATTTTTGAGTATTCTTTGTTTAATCAGGAAGTCTGCGTGGCGAAAGGCAAACTTCAGCAGCAGGGAGAAGATGGCAGGATTGAGTATCTGGTTCATGTCCATGATTTGAGCCGGGCACCGAAAGAGTTGGAGAATGGGCGGGTTACATTTAAAGACATCGATCTGTTTTCATATGTCAATGCTGGGGATAAGATCGCCCAGAAAATTCCCCCGGCCCAGGGAACGCCGGGATATACAGTGACCAATCGGGTTTTACAACCGCTTCAAGCGGAGGAGGTAGAACTCACCGCGTTTGAAAATACGAAGGTAACTCAGGATGGGATTTACCTGATTGCGGCTATGGATGGCTGTATCACCAAGCAGAATGGCCGTATTTTTTTGCAGCCCACCTTGAGAATTGCGGGTAACGTGTCCTATGAAACTGGGAATATCAATTCAAAGGTGACTGTGTACATTGCAAAAGATGTCTTGTCCGGCTTTTCTGTGAATTCAGAGAGTGATATTTTCGTGCAAGGAGTTGTGGAGGGCGCCAAACTTGAATCAAAAGGCAATATTGTCATACAAGGAGGCATTCAGGGAAAGGAAAAAGCAGAAATTGAAGCAAATGGTGATGTCACCGCCCGATTTATATCGAATGCAACGGTTTCAAGTTTGAATAATATTTATGTGGAGAGAGGGATCAATAATAGTAAAATATGGGCTGGGCGGCGTCTGGTACTTTCTGGATCCGAGGCTGAAATCGTGGGGGGTGAAATTGAGGCTGATGCTGTTGTCCTTGCCGGTGTCATCGGTTCTGAGATGCAGGTCAAGACCGTGGTTAAGTTGGGCGGCCGGGTGGAGGATTTATCGACGTTAATTATGAAGACAGAGGAAAAAATCGCTGAGCAGGAAGAAATCGTCGATAAGTGCGACAATATTATCAAAGTACTCAAGCAGCAGATGGATCAATCGCCAACCCCGTCCGAAGAAATGAAACAGTCTATGGCCAAGGCGAGAAAGATGTCCAAGGAGGCCCGTCAAAATATAGATCAGCTTTATCATGAAATAGACGGCCTGCGGGTACAATATGAAGAAAGTTTTGAAAGTCTTCGCTCCGTACGAGTGAGAAATAACATCATGCCGGGAACGGTGATTAACATACAGGGAGTTGAACTGGATATACAAGAACCGGCTGGTCCGGCTACGGTGGTTAAACAAGGAGATGTGCTGGCAGTACTGCCGTTCAAGGAACTGGAAGAATCCTGATGATTTCATGGATAGATGATTTGATTTTATAAGTATAAGGGGTTATGAAAAAATCGTCAACACAGAGTATTTCAAGTGCCTTAAAGGACGACTCGGTTACCACAGGTGAATCCTACCAGGCTTTTCAAGACGATCTGAAAGTTGCGGAAAAGGAATTTCTTCAGTCCTCACTCAAGCGGAAGGAATTGCTTGATTCACTAAAAAAATCCTCCAATAAGATGAAGGGTCAGGTGGAAAGCCGGGAGGCTGCGCGTCATGAAAACGTGCGTTTGATCCGGGAAGGATTGGCCTCGGATGTTGAGGGAATCGTCAAGCGGCTGAAGAAGGAACTCCAATTTTTAAAAGTCAAAGGCCAGCTTTCCAAAAAATCGGAGAGTTTGTCAAAAAAGTTTGTGGATAAGTCCAAGGTTTTTATTGAAAAAAAGAAACTGCTGGAACGTTTAGAAAGAACGTTGGAATCCATAAAACAAGGTTCAGGTGAAAATGAGGATGATCAACTTGATGACACTGCTCATCAAGGCAGTGAAATCAAAAGCGCCAAACTCATTTCACTGGCCAATTCACTGCGGAATGATGTGTTTCGGCTCATGAATGAATTCCTGGCTATCTATGAAGGATTGGAAAAGCAAATCCAAAAAGACGTTGAAGAGGAAGAGGAGAACCGTTCTTTTTTCTATAATTGTCTTTCTGTACTGGATGAGAAAAAAAGACAGCAGATTCTTTCTCAATTTCAGCCACAAATTCGCGATTCAACCATTGAAAAAAGAACTGCACTTTATCGGGCGGTGGTTGAGCGATTGGCTAAAATCGATAAAGCTGTCGCCTTGAAAATCCATTTTCTGACACGCAATCGATCAAGGGAATATCTGAAAGGCGGCCAATATAAAAAAGCGGCGGATGAATTGTATCGGGCTTTGCATTTATGGAAGGATGATCCAGAAACATATCGCTTGTTGTCCACAGTGTTGGCTCGCCAAAGGGATAGAAACGGTGCCTTGACGGCATTGAGGGAAGTGCTGCGGCTGCAGCCTGATGATGTATCGTTACGAAAAAACGTGGCCAATTATTTGTATAAAGCAGGAAAGAATGATCCTGCAATTCAAGAATACAGAGAAGTGCTTGAGCGTTCGCCCAATGATGACAACGCCCGGCGGGAATTGGGAAAAATCTTGTATGAGTCCGGTTACTATGATCACAGCCGCCAAACGTTGAAACACTATATTTCCCGATATCCGGAAGATGCCGACTGTCTTAAATGGATGGGGATGGCATGGGGATATACTCATCATTGGGAACAGGCGGTTCGTTCTCTTAAAAAAGTTGTTCAATACGCCCCCGATGATATTGAAGCGGTTCGAATGCTTTCACTTGCCTATCGAAGACTGGGTTTTTATGAAGAGGCTGTTTCTCTGTTAGAGGGATTATCACAGAACTATCCGGACACCGTGTCGTTAAAGATTCTTTTGGGAGCGATTTATCAAGAGTGTGGTGAATTAGAGAAGGCGGAACAGGCGTATCTTCAGGTGAAGGAAAAACAGTGCGCTACCGAGTCGTTGTTGGTTTCTCTTGGTCAAGTTCAATCCGCCTTGGGCAAACGGGATGAAGCGGTTCACGTTTTAGAAGAGGCCTCTCAGATCGATGGAGATCAAAAGGCTAATTTGATTGAATTGGGGAAAGAATTACGCCGGCAAAAGAATTATGAACGTGCTGAAGAGGTATTGAGAAAAGCCGTTGATCAGAATCCAAACGACGGTGAAGCCCGGCAGGAACTTGCTGTCATTTATACTGAAACCGGGCAGTGGGCTAAAGCGGCTGAAATGCTTCAGAAAAGTGATAACCAATAGAATTAAAAAAGGAATGAGGGATTGCCATGTGTTCGTATAACGTATTGATCGCCGATGACGATGCTACAGTTCGAAAACTTATCGGACGCATATGTCTAGATTTAGGATGGACGGTCGGTCATGCCGCAAATGGCGGTGAAGCGCTTGAGTTGATGCAGAGTCAACCGTATCAGATTTTTGTAGTGGACGTAAAGATGCCCGGCCCGGCCGGTATCGAACTGGCTCGAAAAATTATGGAATACGAAAAAGCGCCGGCTATCTTGATCTTGACGGGCTATGCCGAAGTCAAGCAGGCTGTCCAAGCGATGAAAGAAGGTGTTTTTGATTATGTGCAGAAAGATGTGGTAAACATCAACTACATTAAAAATCTGTTGTTAAATGCGGCCAATTTTCATGAAGGACGGCTTCGAAGTATTTGCGCTCAGCGGGAACGGGAAAAAGCGATTAAGGATTTGGACGCGTCCAATAAGCAATTTCAAGCGGTGCTTGAACTGAGCAGTGACATGATATTTATTCTGAACGCACGAACTGGTCAGTTTGTGGATTGCAACGCCACCGCGTATGACCAGCTGGGATACACGCGGCAGGAATTATTGGCTCTCACCCCTAGTGACATTGATTTGAATGCAGAACCGGGCTGGGAGCAGGTTTTGAAAAGTAATTCGCTGCCTCATACTCTGACTGAAAGTACTTTCAAGCGGCGAGACGGTTCCACCTTTCCGGTTGAAATGTCTCTGGCTTATGTTTCCATCGACACCGGCGAATTTATTGCGGCGGTGATTCGGGATATCACTGAGCGGAAGCGCGCTCAGGAAATAAACGAACAGGCCAAGTTGAAATCGGAAGCCGAGGCCGCCACACTTCGCACTCTGATCGAAGGGATGGAGGCAGGTATTTTAGTAACGGATGAACATGATGTGGTGACTGAGGTGAATTCGTGGTTTTTGAATATGAGCAGGATACCCAAGGAATTTATCGCGGGACAGGATTTAAGCCGGATTCTTTACAATATCTGTGAACTGAAGTGTTCGGATATTCTGGCGGATTTTCGCAGTAATGTTTCCAAACAAAAGGTCAACCTTCAGGGAATTTTATCCGAAAACAAGGTGATGTTTTCTTTTCAACCTATTTATTCCAATGACAATTACAGAGGAACGATTCTCAATGTCATCGATGTTACCGACTTGATGAATTCGGCTGAAAAAGCTGAGGAATCCAACCGGTTAAAAAACGAGTTGGTTGAAAAAATTTCCTCCGAAATACATACGCCGCTTGAAGGCATTCTCAGTATGAATGATCTGGTTTTGTCCAGTAATCTCAACGAAGATCAGCGGGTCATTTTACAGATGATCAAGGAATGTGGTTTATCCATCGAAAATCTTATCAGCGATTTGAAAGATTTATCCAAAGTGGAATCCGGAACCTTGGAGTATGAATCCAATGATTTTCAACTGCGAGGTCTGCTTCAAAATATTATTGACGAGGTTCGACCCCGTACTTCAAAAAGAGGAGTTCAGATTGAACTTCAGGTCGATCATCAAATTCCGGATCAACTAAACGGCCATGAAGAATCCATAAAGCAAATTTGCACTGTATTAATCGAAGATGCTCTGAAATTTTTATCCGGTGAGAAACTTTCTTTTGACGTTAAAGAAGACAAACTATACGATAACAATGTCCGGTTGTTATGTGTTGTATCGACCTCTTCTCTCTCTATGAATGATGATGTGACGGTTTCCAATTACCCGGGGCTGGATGTCCGTTCATCGTTGATACAGAATTTGGTTGATGCCTTGCAAGGGAATCTTTGGGTTGAAAAAGTCAGAGATAAGCCACAACGGTTTTGTTTTCGAACGATGTTGAAACAATCCAGTTTGGATACGCCTGTTGTAGAATAAGAAGATATTGGATTGAACAATGGTCTCCTAATTAAAAAACCAGGACTTCAAAACCTTGATCGATAAATTGCTTTACGCTGGGATGGCCATCATAATCTCCCAGCAGTGTTATTCCCGCCTGCTGGATTTGTTCTTTCACTTCAAACGCAGAAGCGCAGTACTCGCAAGCTCCTGTAATTTTATCTTTTACGGATTCGTATAAAGCGTGATATTTGTGATCGGGGATAGATAATCTGGGGATCCATTTGGTTCCAGCACCATCAAACACAAGCTGGATTTCATCTTGTGCTTCTTTGAATTCTTTCACGATTTGCATGGCGTTGACCACGCGGCCTAAATCACCGATTGCATCGACGTCGGCAAGCACGAGAATGGCGACTTTATTCATTTTTTTCCCTCATTCATTTTTTTCCCTCATCGCTCAGGTAATATCTTAAATAATGCATATTAGATTATGCAACTAATATTCCACTTTTTAAAAATAGCTTTAACTTCAAATGATGGCGTTATATGCCTGTTTTCTCACGTTTTCACTATAATTGAGCATTTGGTTCGTTTTTTTTGGATTGGATATAATGAACACACATTTGTGTAGATTATTAACAATTATTTAAATGTAATTATTTTTACCTCGTTAATCTTGATAATAACTTATTCATTTTTTAGCTTTATAAATAGCTGGCCTTTAACTTGCGTAGATTTTTTTTAAGACCATAAATTCTGGTTTAGTCCGAAAAATGGAGGGATTCATGCCAAATCAGCATTCTTCTCATTCGCATGATCATGAAGATCAACATGAGGGACATCAACAACATCATGAACACATGGTCAAAGATTTCCGCCAGCGTTTTTGGATTTCAATCGGCTTAACCATACCCATCCTGGTTCTATCACCAATGATACAAAAATGGCTGGGGATCAAGGACGCTTTACAGTTTCCCGGGGACAGTTATCTCCAGTTTTTATTTGCAACAGCGGTTTTTTTCTATGGCGGCTGGCCTTTTCTGAAAGGTTTGTACGATGAACTTACACAATGGCAGCCAGGCATGATGACACTGATTGGGTTGGCTATTGGTGTGGCGTATATTTACAGCAGTTTGGTTGTTTTCGGGCTGAAAGGCCGAGTGTTTTTTTGGGAACTAGCCACACTGGTGGATATCATGCTGTTGGGGCACTGGATTGAAATGCGGTCGGTGATGGGAGCCTCCAGCGCACTCGAGGAACTTGTGAAGTTAATGCCCAGCGATGCACACCGATTGAAAGAAGATGGAAATACAGAGGATGTTCCTGTAACCGAGCTACAAAGCGGTGACCGCGTCTTGGTCAAACCCGGTGAAAAAGTACCGGTGGATGGGGTGATTATCGAAGGCCGGACGTCAGTCAATGAGTCCATGCTCACCGGTGAAAGCAAACCGGTTGAAAAAGGCGAAGGCGATGAAGTGATCGGCGGGGCAGTGAACGGTGATGCCGCCATC
>CAZXSQ010000133.1:10648-13730 GCA_964643335.1 uncultured bacterium | reverse complement strand
CTGCAGATTTGCCTAACGCTCCTTCACCTAGAGCAGGCCATCATATGTTTTATCAGAAAAATTATAATCGGCTTGTGTTGTACGGGGGTGAAACGGATAGTGGACAATCCACTGAGACGTGGTATCTTCAGCCCACTCAGAGTACTTTAGTCCAAATTACTAGCCCTAACGGGGGCGAAACCTGGCAACCCAACACTACCCAAAATATTACTTATTCTGCTTCACCCATAATTTCTTTTATCAGCCTGCAATATAGCACTGACGGTGGATCAACGTGGGATTCCATCATTGAATCGACTTCTAATACCGGTTCGTATGCCTGGTTAGTGCCGGATGTGTCGTCTAGAGCTTGCTTAGTCAAAATTTCTAGCACATCAGATGTAACTATATATGATGTGAGTGATGGAGTCTTTACGATTTTGGATAACATCAATACGCCTGAAAATTTCCCCGATCCCAACTTCCGGATAGCCGTTGAAAATTTTATGGGAGTTACTCATGAAGGTGCTTTCACAGCAACACAAGCGGCAGCAAATACCGGTTTTTTAAATTGCTCTGGGTGTAATATTCAATCAGTTTCTGGGATAGAGTATTTTACAAACATGTCTTCTGTGAATCTGAGTGATAATAACTTATCCGTGATTGATTTTTCAAGCAACACAGCGCTCATTGGTATTGGTTGCGATAATAATCTGTTAACCCATCTCGATGTATCCCAGAATACTATTCTTGAAAGTTTAAGTTGTAAAGGAAATTTTTTATCAGAGCTCAATGTTACGCAAAATACGCTTTTGTTTGAATTACATTGTGGAGGAAATCAAATAGATAGTTTAGATATTTCAAATAATCACGGCTTAATATTGCTTTTGTGTGGAGGTAATCAATTAACAAATTTGGACGTCTCACAAAATACATCATTACAATACTTATACTGTAATAACAATCAAATTACCGATATTTCATCAATTGTTGCTAACTCAGGAATACAATACGGAGATGCAGTAGATGTTAGTTACAATAATCTTGATTGTGGTGATTGGAATAATATTATCATATTGCATTCCCGATTAGGTCCAGGACAGTTTGATCAAAATGGATTAACGTCTGGTTTTACTTTTGCTCCTCAAAATACAATGAGTCCTTATTCTTGTCCAAGTGATGATTGGATAAAAATAATTACTCCCAATGGAGGTGAAACCTGGCAGGCCGGAGCAACACAAGATATAGTTTATTCCGCCACGTCATCAATATTATCCGTAAGCCTACAATACAGTACAGATGGAGGATTATTGTGGGATACTATTGTTGAATCTACCCCCAATACTGGTTCGTATGCTTGGCTGGTACCGGATGTATCGTCTTCTACCTGCCTGGTGCAAATATCGGATGCTTCTTATGTCATACCTTCCGATATAAGTGATGAAATGTTTTCAATTACTAGTGATGCAATAATAACATCCCAATTTCCAGACGGTTGGGAGTGGGTGCAGGCGAGTCCTGCGATTTCACCAACGACACATTCTCATGCATTTTCGTACGATTCGATTCATGATCAGGGTATTCTCCTTTTGCTCAACGTCGATTATATGGAAACGTGGTTTTATCATGGATCGGAATGGTGTCAACTGTTTCCCGCTAATTCACCGACTTTAAGGCATATTGAAATTGAATATTTGCCGTTAATGGGAAAGCACTATGCGTTTGGCGGACAGGAGATTGATGGAACTCATTTGGATAAGTCATGGGAATATGACATTTTACAAAATAGTTGGACTCAAATTTTCCCGAATCGTTGGCCACCACACAACGTTCATCCAAGGATGACTTACGATCAGAAGAGGAATGTGATTGTCAAATACGGGAATCCAGATACAGCACAAAATGATATTACAACGTGGGAATATGATGGTCATACATGGATCAATAATACTAATACACCTTATCCAGGTCAAAGATTTTATCCTGCTTTAACCTATGATCAAAAAATGGAAAGAATTGTCATGTACGGAGGACATTACAGTTCGAGTGGTGGTTCTGTATATGCCGATACTTGGATTTATGACGGTACCAATTGGACAAATATTTTGACAGCAACTGAGCCAGGAGCCTTAGGTGGAGCTGCAGCGGCTTTTATACCAGATATCAGCCAGGTTTTTATGTTTGGTGGAGTAAAGGGTGATAACTCAAAAAGTAATTCTGCATGGATTTTTGATGGCACCAACTGGCATTCTGCAGATTTGCCTAACGCTCCTTCACCTAGAGCAGGCCATCATATGTTTTATCAAAAAAATTACAACCGGCTTGTATTGTTCGGTGGAGAAACGGATAGTGGAGAATCAGTTGAAACATGGTATCTACAACCTAAGGATCTCAATTCAATGATTTCGCTTAATCCCAGTCCTCCCACTACCCACCGCAACAAAGAAATCGAACTTTCCGTCAACATCTCCAACGCTTCCGGCACCGTCGGCTACCGGCTAGCGGTGAATTATGATCCTAGTCGGATCGAGTATGTTCCTGGATCGGCTACGATTTCGGGGACTTCTTGTGCAGGGTGGTTTGGGCCGGTGGTTAATGATGCTTCGGCGGCGGGGCAGTTGATTTGTACGGCGGCGAGTCAGAGTGATCCACTCGATGGGGGGGCTGGTTCGCTTTTAAAATTTACCATGCGGGTTGATGATGATATTAGTTTGGCCGATGGGACTATTATCGATGTGACGTTCGATCAAACGCTGACGAGCATCAATGAAGGTGCTATCACTGTTGAAATGCAGGATTGGTCATCGACGGTTTTCGGGCCGAACAATCAGCCTTCGTTCAATGGCGGGCCGAGTCAAACACTTCCGGAGGATTCGGGGCCGCAGGTTATTTCGAATTGGGCAACGAATATTTCTCCGGGCGCTCCTTATGAGGCAGGGCAGGCGTTGTGGTTCGAGGTGGAAACCAGCAATGCGGGATTGTTCTCGGCGAGTCCAACAATCGATGCGTCAGGCACACTGCGTTTTACCACTGCGCTCAATGCTAATGGCATCGCCGATGTCACCGCTGTGCTGCATGATGACGGCGGCACGGCTAATGGCGG
>CAZXSQ010000133.1:0-10638 GCA_964643335.1 uncultured bacterium | reverse complement strand
TCGACGGCGTATCACTTTATTATTTCAGCTACGCCAGTCAATTATGCGCCTTCATTTATTAAAGGCAGCAATGTTTCTGTACTCGAAGATTCAGGTGAGTATGTCGAACCGAACTGGGCGGGCAGTATTTCTCCTGGGCCTCCGGATGAGGCGGGGCAATCGGTTTCTTTTGTTGTCACGACCAACAACGATGCGTTGTTCTCTGCTACTCCAACGATTGATCCGGCAGGGCAATTGCGATTCACTCCCGCGCTGGATCAGAACGGCTCTGCACTGGTGACGGTGGTACTCAAAGACGACGGTGGCACTGACCTCGGCGGTGTGGATGAATCCGTCCCACAATATTTCACCATCACCGTGCAAGCGGTCAACGATCTGCCTTCGTTTATTGGCGGCTCAAACATCGGCGTACTTGAGGATTCGCCTGCGCAGGAATTCAGCGGCTGGGCGGCGGATATCTCACCAGGGCCAATCAATGAATCTACGCAAGCATTGAACTTCATCGTCTCAACCAGCAACGATGCGTTGTTCTCCTCCACGCCAACCATCGATGCGCCTACCGGTACCTTGAGCTTCACACCTGCGCTGAACGCTAATGGCATCGCATCAGTGACAGCGGTTTTATTTGATGAGGGCGGCACAGCCAACGGCGGCATCGATGCATCGACACCCTATAACTTTATCATTTCGGTGACAGCGGTGAACGATGCGCCATCATTTACCGCCGGACCGAATCAGGTGGTGATCGAGGACGCCAGCCCGCAGGTAATTGATGACTGGGCGACGGACATCTCCACCGGCCCGCCGGATGAAGCATGGCAGGATGTAAACTTCGCGGCGTGGACAACCAACGATGCTCTGTTCTCGGCCACGCCAACCATCGACGCAAGCGGCACACTGCGTTATACTCCAGCGCCGGATCAGAACGGTTCCGCAACTGTGACAGTACAGCTGTTCGACAGCGGCGGGATGGCTAACGGCGGAGTGAATCAATCCGCCACGCAAGAATTTTCC
The DNA here is from genome assembly GCA_964643335.1 of uncultured bacterium. Lineage (GTDB taxonomy): Bacteria > Hinthialibacterota > Hinthialibacteria > Hinthialibacterales > Hinthialibacteraceae > CAZXSQ01. The sequence goes on along the minus strand of CAZXSQ010000133.1, from coordinate 9,624 downwards.
ATAACAGTGATGCCTGTCAACGATGCGCCGTTGCTTTCTCATGAACCGGATATCGCAGTGATCGAAGACGCCAGCGCACAAACGGTTATCGGTTTCGCTACTGGCTCGGCCGGTCCGCCAAATGAATCCGGACAAAGTCTAATCTTTGATGTCATCAATTCCAACCTGGCCTTGTTCAGCGAGCAGCCTGCCATCGATGTATTTGGTACGCTGACTTTTACTCCCGCTGACAATGAATTCGGCACATCACTGGTCACCGTGATTTTGAGAGACGATGGTGGTATTGCCAATGGAGGTATCGATGAATCGACGCCGAGCAACTTCATCATCTCCGTCACGCCAGTTAATGACGCGCCTGATTTCATCTCTGGCGCAACGGTGGCGTTTCTCAACCGCTATGCTGCGCAGGAAGAATTTATTGCCTGGGCCACGGATATCATTCCTGGGCCTACAAATGAACTTGATCAGTTATTGAATTTCAAAACTGACAATGATCAGCCGTCATTGTTCAGTGCACAACCGGCGGTTGATGTACCAACTGGGACGCTGGCCTTAACGCCTGCGACGAATGGGCACGGTGTGGTGAATGCCTCAGTCACGTTGTATGATGACGGTGGAGAATTATACGGTGGTATAAATCGTTCGGCCACCAAGCCTTTCAAGATCATTTCATTCACACCATTCTTATGGGGTGATCTGAACGGCAACGATATCGTTGGTGCGGTCGATGCGTCGCTTATTCTGCAATACGATATAAAGCTCATCGGCAGTTTTCCGAAATACCCGCCGAGCGAGTATCCTGAATATAACTATCTGTTCTACACGGAGTATTTCCCCTCTCCAACTGACGGTGATCCGTTCTTCACCCCGGCGGCGGATGTGAACTGGGATCAGGTCATCGGCGGCATGGATGCCTCATACGTGCTGCGGCATTATGCTTTGCTGATCACTTATTTCCCAGCGGATACAGACACCGATCATTGGGGGCCGGACAACACCGGAGGGGCTGGCAAGGTTGATCACCGCAACCGGTCGCGTTTGAGTGGATACATTATAGATCGCAAACTGTCTGCATCAGTCGATGAAACCGATTCGTTCTACACAGTCACATTCTCGGTCGACGATGCTCAAGACTTATGCGCCTTGAAACTAGCGCTGAACTACGACCCCGAAACGCTGGCATTTGTGGAAGATCAAACAAAATGGGTGGTGGCCGACACAGCCAGTATGCTCCTCGCCAATAACCAAGAAGGCAAGCTGATCCTGTCAGGAGCATTAAGCCTGCCACTCGGACAAGGCTCAACAGGACTAATATCAATCCAATTCAAAAAAGTATCCGGCAAACAACCACCGACTGTCTATATCGATGAAGGATTAACACGAATCAACGACGGCCATATGCCACTAGCAGCAAGCAGTGTGAAGGAGATCAACCTATCCGGTCAAACCAACGTAAGGAACTGGATGCTGCAGTAAGACTGCAATATAAGGACAAATACTCCCCGTGCGGCCGACAAAGCTGCACGGGGATAATGTAACGCCGGCATCCTGCCGGCTTTATGTGCCGCCGAGACGGAGGCGTTACTGTCGTAATGGGGTATTAGAAATGGACAGGACAATTAAATGCAGGAGACATGTTCGTGTAATGGAAAAAGTTTTTTTGAGCGTCTTGATTTCGCTCTATGCTTTGACCGGTTACGCTCAGGAAGCAGAGTTGTCTTTACCCGATTTAAACGTCTCGCCGGGTGAAGAATTTATGGTGCATGTCCGGGTTGAGAATGTAGAGGATATGATGGCGTTCAGGGTGGTTTTTGAATTACCGAACACCTCGGCGGATTATCCATTGGAATATGTTCCTGGCAGTTCGTCCGTGAATGGTACCTTAGCTAATGGTTGGATTTCCAGGGAAAATGATTCCTCCACTGTTAACGATCCATCAACCCAAGTCAGTGGCCTGGTGTTGATCAACGGTTCGGGAGCCATGCCCGTCAGCGGTTCCGGTATTTTAATCAAATTTAAATTGAGGGTGAAAGAAGGCGCATCCGAGCAAATTGTACCGCTGCAATTCGTCACCTCCGGCTCTGTTACATCCCGCTTGAATGACGGTGCGATTCCTGTCACGTTCGATCATGGTTCTATTCAAATTGGTGAGCCACAAATTCCAACCAGTACACCAATACCTACGGAATCCCCCGAACCTACCAAGACACCTGATCCCACAGAAACGCCCGAACTTCCAACCGTAACGCCAGTGCCTACCGATACGCCCCTGCCCACGCCGACTCCAATCACCCCAACATTGACGCCGTCACCAAGCCCCAGCCAAGACAACATCGTGATTATCACCGATGATGTGACGGCAACAGAAGACCTAAGCAATGGGCAAGACTATGACACTCCCGACGAACGTATTCTAGTGATCCGTGTAGATTTTGCACTGGCAGGCATTGATGTTTCGTCTATCCAGGATATGCATGTATACATCAAAGTGAATGACGCTATTTACCGTTTCTTGGGAAGAACCGCCAGTAGAACAGCATCATTACTAGAATGGAAAGAAGGGACACCGCATCTGGCTTCGCCCTTCCGGGATGGCCCTGAGTTCGGCAACAACTATCAATTCAAGGTCTTTATAATCAAACGGGGAGGTTTCCCGCCATTTTCTGGTCCCTATGAAAACATCGGGCCGGTTGAATACTTGCTGGACGAAACAGCCGTTCCCACTTCAACACCATCACCAACACCATCAGACGTTCCATTAGTCAGCATAACGGACAATGAAACCTCTGAAACCGATTTGAGCAACGCACAGGATCATGATGACTTTAGAAATCCCGAACTGGTCATCCGTTGGGATATAAATCAAATGGGCATTGATCCCAATAACATAAGAGATTTTCACCTTTATGTACAAATCAATCAAAACGGGGATTACACTTATTTCGGCCGTACTGGCAGCGAAATACGGCAACAGCTCGTATGGAAAAGAAGAACTCCGCTCATATCCCCTGTTTTTAGAAATGGCCCTGAATTCTATCACAGTTATCATTTCAAGATATTTGCAATTGCAAAAAGAGGGAGTCCGAATGTTTATGGCCCGTTTACTCATGCCGGTCCTGTTGAATTTCTCCCGATAATCACAGTAACGGATAACCTTTCAAGTTCAGTAGATTTAAGCAACGGCAGCGATTATGACGCCTCCAGTTCACGCGATTTGGTTATCCGATGGACTTTTGATCCATCCGACCTTGATCAAAATAACATACGTGACTACCACCTATACGTCAAAGCGGATCAAGAACCTTATCGTTTTCTAGGCAAAACGGGAAATGGTACGGCTGAATTTTTTGAATGGAAAGAGGGCACCCCCTTATTGTCTCCCACATTCCAACATGGCCCTGAATTCGGGCATACATATCGGTTTAAAGTCTATGCGATTAAATCAAGCGGTGCACCTCCTTTCTATGGCCCATTCGATAATATCGGTCCGGTTGAATATCTACAGGATGAAACCGTCCCAACACCTACTCCGTCACCCATTCCCTCTCCGATGATTACGGTGACCGATAACTTAATGTCAGATGCAGACATCAGCAACTCACAGGATCATGATGATGTGAATGATCCAGAACTCATCATCCGATGGGATTTCGCTCAAGCTGGTTTTTCATCTGATAGTGTGCGCGATATTCATGTGTATGTTCAAACTGATGGTAGTGGAGATTATGATTTCCTCGGACGTACTGGGAGTGGCAATGATCAATACTTGACTTGGAAACCGAGAGCGCCGCATATTTTTGGTGGATTCCGCACTGGACCTGACATCGGGCATTCCTATCATTTCAAAGTGTTCGCCATCACGAAACGGGGTAATCCTAAATATTATGGACCATTCATGAATGCCGCGCCGGTTGCCATGCTTCCGATAGTTACTGTTACAGACGATACAACCACTACTATTGACCTGAGTAATGGAGATGATATCGATACAGAAGATGATCGTGCTTTAGTAATTCGCTGGATGTTCGAGTCAGCTGATTTGGATATGACAGATATCAGCGATTATCATGTCTATGTAAAAGTCAACCAGCATCCCTGCCGATTTTTAGGAAGGACAGGAAGCAGCGCATCTCAATATCTGGAATGGAAATCCAGTACACCATTATTATCATCCGATTTTCAAAACGGACCGGAATTTGGGAACACTTATGAATTCCGAATGTATGCGATTACTGAATCCGGCACGCCAAAATATTATGGAGCCTTTGATAATATGGGGCCGATAGACTATCGCCAAAGCGCGGTAGTAGAACCAACCCCAACGCCAGCATCACTCCCCCCAGACAGCCCAACACCGACACCAACCCCTTCAACGACTCCGGCAACCGCACACGTCACTGTGACGGATGATACTGAAACATTTGAAGATTTAAGCAACGGTGTTGATTATGATTCGGAAGATGAACGCTCGTTGGTTATACGCTGGGAGTTGAATTCATCGGTAATTGACGTGTCCATCATCCGCTTTTATCATATCTATGTTCTTTCAGAAAAGATTGAAGATGATGAAGAAGATGGCGACAATAATAATTCATCCGAATATGAATATCTCGGCAGAACGACAAACGAGGATATCTACGTATTGGAGTGGAAAGAAAATAATCCCCTGATCAAGCCATCATTCCGAAACGGCCCACAATTCGGATACAAATACCAATTCCAAGTCTACGCCATCACCCGCAACAGACCGCCATCCTATTACGGCCCATTCGACACCCAAGGCCCAGTACAATTTTTATCAACAAACTGAAGGGATGAAATGTAGTAGATGAAAATCAATCCCCAAAATAAAAATAAGTACTTGTCCTTTTATTTATCCTAGCTAATTCAGCTAGAGGCACTATGAATGAATAACCGTTTAATATTTTCATTTACTTTATAGTAGAGCAACATTTAATCATCTAATTTATTGATGATTTATTTACACCCCCTGAAAACCTTCGCTCAAAACCTTTTTATGTTGCAGTCTCCGTCTTGTGGGACTTGTCGGGAGACCTTCGCCCTTTGGGTGCAACTAAAAATGTTTTGGTTTTGGCGGGGGGCTTTGCTTATATGATGGGGTGTGCTTTGTATCTTTGATATTTTGGTTTTGTTGAAGCCGGTGATTTTGATGTTTGCAAAGCGGGATATTACCGCCAAAACACGCGAGGTTTTCGCCGCCGCTTTGATGATCCATTTTTGTTCTTGATGCATTGGTGATGACGAGCCAATCCTTTTTCAGCAATCTATTGCCTGGCGGCAATGGGTTGCTTTGCAACCCACGATTGCTCTGTGTGGATTGGCTCTTTAATAAAGAAGAAATACCGGCGGGCCGCGTTCGGGCTGTCAGCTCGGATAAGCGCTGCCGATGGCAAAGCGGTTTCAAAGAACGGCTTTGCCGGAACTGGCCTGGAAAACTAGGCCTTGTAAAACACAGGTGGTAAACGTGCAGACAGAAAATCCAATGGGAATCAGCAAAACAGTAGACCGGGAATTCATAGAAATGGAATTGAGAAGAAACACCACGACGGAGCAATGCAACAAGATCGGATTTGTACGGAATGTCAATACACCCAAAGGCTGGATTCAAATCAGTCTGGACACGCAAGAGATAGCAGAGATACAGAAGATTCTGGGATCCATGCACACTGCTGTATACAACGACTGCTACAACAACGCCCACTTCATCCTGTCCCAAAAGATGAAGAAGCCGACCAATAGGATGATCCATGACTTGGCTCTGAGCATGTTCGAGAAAGAGGCGATTCACGCAAGCATGGTCTGGAATAACTATCTTGAACGCAAAGCAAAGGAACTCCGGGAAAAGATCAACAATGAGATGAATCCGAAAGGAAAAAATACGGCTATGAATGTTGTGAAAGGTTGATCTGGCTAAAATGAAAGAAGAAGCAGGTTTTTGTTTTTTTAGTTGTTATTATCCACTCCGTTCAATTTAAATCTTTCCTTTTTCATATTAATCTGTGATTCGATGGCCACCGCTGACAAAGAATTCTTTCCTATCTCCAGACTCCATAGAAACGACATCAAGCATATATACGAGGGGAAACCAGACTACGAGAAAATCTGTGATGGTGTTGATAAATTGTCTGACCAGGAGATGGAATATATAGCCCGCAAACTCGGCGATGACTATTGCGAGCAATTGTTCTGGTCCAGCCTTCAGTTGATTTATGAGGAGTATTTTTGGGATAAGGAGTATGCTGCTTCTAATTGATTGAACCAAGTAATCAATGACCTGAACTAAATACATCGATTCTCTTTTTTCAAGATAGTTCGAATCCATGATAATAGTGAGGAAGGTTCTGGTCATATTCAACTGCTGCTTGCTAAAATGATTGACGAGTTCAATCATTTTCCTACCGGTAATAGCATCAAAAATGTAGTCCCCTGGCCGACTACACTTTCGCAGGTCAATTGACCGTTATGGACTTGAGCGATTCGTTTGCTGATTTCCAGCCCCAGACCGGTTCCTTTTTCCCCTTTTGTCGTAAAAAAGGGATCCCATATCTTATTAACCTGGTCTTCCGGGATTCCGTAGCCAAAATCTTGGACTTTGATTTGAATGTTTCCGTTTTGCTCGCCAGCGATGAGGTTTATTTTTCCTTCTCCATTCATGGCGTGAGCACCGTTGCGGATCAGGTTGATCAAGACTTGTATGATCCGTTTTCGATCACAGAGAATAGGGGGGCAAGGGTCTACTTTGATATCGAATTGAATTTTTTTGCATTCCGGATCGAGGGAAACGATATTTATGGTTTGAGCCAGTAATTCATCCACCGCGACTTCTTCTTTATGGATGGTTTGGGTTTCCTGTTTGCCAAATGTTTTGATTTCATCCAGAATACTCAGGATTCTGTTCCGAGCCGAAAGCATTTGCTCGGCTACTTGAGCGATCAGTTCGTTTTCGGGAAATTGCGATTGGATGAGTTGTATTCCCATAAGCACACTAAGTTGATTGCGCACTTCATGAGCGATACCGCTGGCCACCTGACCAATAGTAGCGAGTTTTTCTAAGCGGATGACATCCTCGAACAACCGGCGGTTTTCAAGGCTTAATTCCAACGATTCGAGGGCTCGTTTAATCGTCACTTTTAAATCATTCGGATCCCATGGTTTTGTAATATAGCGGTAGACGCGGCCGGTATTAATTGCCCCGATGAGATCCTCCACATCCGTGAAACCGGTCAAGATAATCCGAACAATATCGGGATGTTCGTGCAGGCACATTTCGAGAAATTCAACGCCGGTCATCCCCGGCATCCGTTGGTCGGATATGATCAACGACACATTATTTTCTTCCAAAAGTTTTAGCCCCTCATCGCCATTCAAAGCAGTTAATACGGTGTATTCTTTTCTCAATGTACGGTACAAAGCATCCAGGTTATGTTGTTCGTCGTCGACACAAAGAACTGTGTGATTTTTAAGCATGGTGGATACTCGCTTTTATAATACAAAGATGATTATGCTTTATGGTCTTTTGACGTTCCAAGGACTGACAACAACCGATCAACGTCAATCGGTTTGACGAGAAAGTCGGTCATCCCATGATCTTTCGCCTCTTTTAAGTACTCTTTTTTGGCGTTGCCGGTCATGATAATAACCGGAACATGTTTATCAATTTTTCTGATGTCTTGCAATGCCTGCAGGCCGTTCATCCCTTTCATTTCAATGTCCATAATAACATAGTTGGGATGTTTTTTATTGAATAATTCAAGGGCTTCCCACCCATTTTCCGCTTCTGCAACTACAGTGTATCCATGCATGGAAAGCGTTGTACGGATCAAATCCCGGATGAATTTTACATCATCCACGATCATCACTGTTTTCGGTTTCGGGAGTTCCGGTAAATCGTAATCGGTAAGTGGGGGAGTGATTTGCAAGAAGGACAGAGGATCTTCCCCGGTTTCTACACCAAGTTTTCGCTGCCATTTCAGGAGGGACTCTTTGAAATCATCCGCACTGATAATCCCCGAATCGATCAACAATTCAGCCAATGCGTATTCAAATGCCCGCTTTCCATCAGGTTGGTTTTCACTGTTCCCGTCTATCATGACCCACCCGACCTTAAAAGATTATGAATCGGCTTATTATAGACGAATTAACTCCAAATGTCATCAAATATTTTAGTGATAACCAAAGTGTGGTCATCCATCTTTTTTTTCGGCTAGTATCTTCATCTTTTTCTCCGTAAATGTACAGCCAGAGATTTCTGGTCATAGCTTACCTGCCTGCATTCTTTGAGAACCTGATTGATTGTTTCAGATTTCCATGTCATACTATTATATAGATTATTTTTAAAGAAAGCACCATGCAGTGACCATAAAATTCTCACGCCACGCAAAACGAAGGGCACAACTTTATAAAATACAGGAATCGTTAATTGAGAAAATTATTAGGGATTCGAATCTATGCGACGGTAAACATGATTTAATCAGAGAGGTTCCCGGATTTAAATTTCCACTTAAAGTTGTCGTTTCTGTTGAAAGCGGCAGGATAACTGTCATTACAAACTATCCGTTAAAGAAAGGACAGAATCCATGAAAGTCCATTATGATGAAGAACTTGATGCACTCTACCTCAAATTTAGTGATCTTCAGCCAGACGGGGTGATTGAAATTGATGAAGGTGTAAATATGGATACCACAACGGATGGCAAAATAATAGGCATCGAAATTCTTACAGCGACAAAAAAAATCGACATTCAGACCATATTGTCTTATACTCTTGAATTGGATCAAGGTTTATTGAAAGAGAAAATTGCCTAATCCTTTCAAGAATCATCTTTTATGACCGGTAGTTTCAGTTTAAATGTGGTTCCTTTCCCTTCTTCGCTTTCCACTTCAATCGTACCGCTATGCTGCTCGATAATACCGTAGGAAATGGAAAGCCCTAAGCCTGTCCCTTTTCCAACCGGTTTGGTTGTGAAAAAGGGATCGAAGACTTTGGTAAGCTGGTGTGATGAAATCCCTTTCCCGTCATCTCGAATTTGAACTTGAATATTGTCTCCTTCGGTTTTTGTGGTGATCCAGATATTTCCTTCAGCTTCAATCGCCTCTTCCGCATTGCTCAAGAGGTTCATGAAGACTTGATTCATCTGGCCGGGGGAACAGTCAATTTTCGGAATATTCCCATATTGTTTATGGACGGTTACATGGTGTTTTAATCGATTGTGGAGTAAGGTTAAGGAAGAGTCGATCGCTTCATGCAGGTCATAGGGTGATCGATACCCCTTATCAACACGAACATATTGGCGCAGGCCGGATACGATCTCCACAATACGGTTGGTCCCGTCGTCAAGTGATTGAATGAGTTTGCCGGTATCTTCATCGGCAAATTCCATATCATTCTTATGATACAGTTCTTCGAATTGGCTCTTCATATCCGCCGGAAGTTTCTCCTTGCGCTCCGCTACAAATTTTACCGTTTCTTTGAAACTGGAGAGGTATTCCTTCAGTGGCTGCATATTGCTGCGAATAAAGTTGACTGGATTGTTGATCTCATGTGCCACTCCGGCCACCAGCTGTCCTAACGACGCCATTTTTTCAGATTGGATGAGTTGGTTTT
>CAZXSQ010000132.1:4262-13751 GCA_964643335.1 uncultured bacterium | reverse complement strand
CCAACCGCCGGACACATCCTGATGTTTTCCGTTGTCCATCCGAATCCCGTCATCGGTATGACAAGGAGAAAGGTATCCTGTCGTACTGGCTCCACATCGCTGACGGGAAAAATATTGAACAATTAAATTCATGACCGGTTGATAGACTGAATCTGATATGGAAAAAGGATACGAACGCAGTCTACCGGACTTTAAATAATAATGCCCCGGTTGGGTAACTGAACTAAAATCCCCGGTGAGATAATCTCCAAAGTCACCTTGGTTGGATTTCAACAAACCTGAATAGACATTCTGTCCTGTTACGATATTGATTACATCAAATTTTCTCTCGACCTCCCCTTTCGTTATGCAAAATTTTGCTGCATTGGGAACATAACCCACCTGGTTAATCAGTAAATCCACATTCAGATCTCTGGACAGTGTTTGGCCATTCACATTGATACATTGTAAAGAAACCAGCAACACAGAGAGTGCCAGAAAGATCAGATTCATTTGTAAGGAATTTTTCCTGTAGGAATTATAAAAAGAGTTGTTATTCATCATGGGCTTCTCCTCTTGTCTAACGTTGCGCAATTTAATTAATTCAATTCAACAACAATCAGCGAGGCTGAAACAATTAGTATAGCCTTAATAGCCGGGCATGAAAAAGTATAATCCGTGACTGTGGCACCTTCCGGATAAATGACTTCTTTGAATGTCCGTCTTCGATTGGTTTTCTCATTATCTCATAGACCACTTCAATCATGGGTGCATCATTCGGATTGGGCTTTTATCTTAGCGCTAATCGCGTCCAAACAATGGCCGAAGTGTCAGTGACTTCACCTTTTTTAAAACTCGTGTCTTGATAGGGGACCATCCGACACGGCATGATTCGTCATTGCCAAAAATATAAAACCCACCACTAGAAAAACCGCAACATTAGTAATCTGCTGTTTCATTTTTATTCTCGTTTCCCGTGTGCGGCGCGTCTTTCAGCATATAATAAATGTAAATTTCTTTTTGGGTTTGATGAAATTTTTGGTTGGAATATCATCAATTTGTATTCATTAAAACTGTTTTATTTGATCTGTCCTGGTTTTAAAAATTTCTTGGAAGCATCGTCCAGCACCAAAACCCAATCGTTATGTTTCCCTGATTTTCCTGGTGGATCGAATTCCACTTTGCCTTTATTCTTTTTCACGCCAATAACCTTCGCTTCGCCGGTACGGGGATCATACCACCATGTTTGTACCTTGTCGCCAGAGATTTTTCCCATATTGACTTTGATATTCCGGCCTGAAGCAATGTAAATGAAAGCGTAGTCTTTTCCCCGTGCCGCTTGGACGTGATGGGTTCCATCTCCCTGCCCACCGGCGATCAGGGATTGATCGGGTACGCGAGAGAAATAGGGACGAGACAACATGAGGTGCTTGGCGTGCATCATATCCCAGGCGCCCGGGAGATCCAGCACTTCGTACCAATAGTTTCGCGCGGATGAAACGGGGGTGTGGTCTGGAGCCATCATTTGCCAGATATCGTGGCATCCGTAGGTATGGCCATGTCCACCAGCGAACAGTCCCCAATAACAAGCCTTGCGAACATCGTACTCATCAAACCAACCGTTTTTCGGATCCCAATCCACGGGATGATTTTCATAACAGGGTTCCGCATCCATGCAGGGTTTTACGGGTGTCTTTTGATAATCTCTTTGAACCTTTTCATAGTTTGGATTGTTGAATCGACTATGGCCTGATTGAAGCATGTTGAAATCCAACCACTTGTCGTTATGAAACCACTCGGAACTGGAACGTCCGCCTTGCGGATGGTAGGTCATCAGATGATTTTGATCTTGAGCGAGAATCCCTTTCGCCATGGCGCGCCAAATATCCTTGGTTCCTTCGGGAACGCGGTCACCGCCGAGAATCCAAATGATGTTTGGGCGGTTCTTGTATCGTTTTCCGAGATAGCGGCCATATTTTTCGGCGTTCGTTTTATTGAACACAACCGGCCCTACACCCCATTTTTTGTTGACTTTATCGCCCCAGGTGGGAAGAAAACCGATGTAAATCCCTTTTTCGGCGGCTTTGTCGACGATGGTATCCACGTGTTCAAAATACTTGTCATTCGGCTTGGCGGGATCATTATCGATAAGGGGTGTTTCGCCATAAGGATTCGGCTTGTTCAGTCCATTCAGTTCCGCCAGTGCAACCGCTTGAATGACGTTGATGCCTTTTTGTCTACGATTTTCCAGGTACTTTTCTGCTTCCTCGCGATCGAGGCGATGAAAGAGTTCCCACGCGGTATCGCCAAGATAAAAGAACGGCGTACCATCTTCATGTTGTAAAAAGCGATTGTTATCGGAGACCTCCAACCTGCCATGGCTGAAATCGACGCAAGGGCCGGGTAAGGCTTTTTCGGTTACTTGCGATTTAGCCAAACTTGTGAGTGATAGGCAGCTAAGGATTAAACTTAATAATATGGTAGGTTTGGTATGCATTGATGATTCTCCCATTTTAATCGATGTTCGATATTGAATTGTTACATGAAGATATTTTTTTTGAAGAGATGAAAAATTAGTATTCTCGGAGATTTTAAATTTGAGAAAAGAAATTTTTCCGTCTTCTTGATTGTATTCAATTTTTCATACAGAAATGCGTACATCAAGCAGCCTTCCAGAAAATTACCCGTTGGGCGATTCAAAAGATTAGAGATTTCTTTTTCCAAGACTTGATTGCCGGGAAGACGAATGGCGTAGAAAATTGATGGACTTCTAAATACAAATACAGCCCCGGTACCCAGATCTGCCAACAGTAACTTTATGATTTGATTAGAGAAAACTCGGATTATTCTGTGGGATACTTGACATGAGGCATTCTGGTATGGAAAAATTGGATGAAAAAAATCTTGATCCCTAGTTTACTTAAACCTCTCTTGCACAGCGATCATATAAATCAAGATCCCTCATGGAGGCAATCGTCATGGATCCATTTTCCCGCCGAAGGTTTCTCGTTGGTTCCACCATCGCCGCTGGTGCAGCATGCACTCCTGCGATAATTCCATCATCCGTGCTTGGTAAAGGCAGAGCCATCGCGCCCAGTGATAAAATCGTGATGGGAAGCATTGGTCTTGGAATTCGGGGAACAAAGAACATGCGTCAATTCATGCGGTATGACAACGTGCACATTGTAGCCGTGTGTGATGTCTTTAATAGCCAGCGTCAAAAAGCAAAGCAAACCGTGGATGATTATTACGTCAACAATGACTGTGCGATGTATGGTGATTTTCGGGAACTTATCACACGCGAGGACATCGACGCTGTTGGTGTAGCGGCGCCAGACCACTGGCATGTTCTCATTGGACTGGCCGCCTCCCACGCCGGAAAAGATATGTACTATGAAAAACCCGTCGGACTTAGCATGGAACAAGGGCAAGCACTCAGAAAGACGATTCATGAAAACAAGAATGTTTTCCAGTTTGGAACCCAGCAGCGTTCATCCCGTAATTTCCGGTTTGCCTGTGAACTGGTCCGCAACCAACGAATTGGTGAGCTGAAAAAAATCTTCGTGGGTGCTCCCGCCAGCTGGCCGATTCCACAAGACCCGGTAATACCTGTGCCCGATGATCTGGATTACGACATGTGGCTTGGCCCGGCTCCCGTAGCCCCTTATTCATACCAGCGCTGCCGTCCCTATACGAAAGAGGAAAGTTACAGCACGTGGTATCACATCTACGATTATTGCCTGGGCTTCATCGCCAACTGGGGGATTCACCATCTCGATATCGCACAATGGGGCAATGGAACGGATGATACAACTCCAGTGGATGTCGAGGGTACAGGCGAGTTCCCTAAAGAGGGAATCGCCAATTGTTGCATCAAATGGGAATTGGAGTTCCACTACGCCAACGGTGTCACCATGTTCTACACCGATAATCAAGGCCGGGCCAAACAGGGCGTGCGTTTCGAGGGTACTAAGGGATGGGTGCATGTCAATCGCCAAGGGATCAGCGCCGAGCCGGAATCGTTGTTAAATGCGAAACTCGGTTCCAGTGATATTCATCTAATGGAAAGTGGGGATCATTACCTCAATTTCCTCAATGCGGTGAAAAACCGTAGCGAAACCATTTGCCCGGTGGAAACAGCGGTGCATTCGGATACGCTTTGCCAACTCTCCAACATCGCCACGCGGCTGGGACGAAAACTGCGATGGAATCCGGAGCGTGAACAATTCGTCGATGACGAGGAAGCCAACGGGATGCTATCCCGGCCCATGCGCGAACCATGGAACTTGAAGGCTTGACGAATTCTGCACGGTAAGCGCGAAAAGCGCAGAGTGACTAGATTATTTTGAAAAATGACGCACAATGTTTAGATTCATTTGCTTTTTGTATTTCTGCCGTCCTAGTCGTATTTCATAAATAGCCGGTATTAAACCGGGATTTCTTGTGCTCATAGCAATAAACATGTCAAATAAACTAGTAGATTTATCTATTGTTATCCCTGTTAAGAATGAAGAGGGGAACATTTTGCATCTCGGTAAGGAGATCGCTGAAACTCTTGATCCTCATCCTTGGATATGGGAATGTTATTGGATCGATGATGGTTCTGATGATCAGAGTTTGGACGCTTTATGTGAATTGAATCGGATCGATGCCCGACATCAATATATTTCGTTTGAAAAGAACAGCGGTCAGTCCGCCGCCTTATGGGCTGGATTTCAGCAGTGTCGAGGAAAAATCATTGTCACACTCGATGGAGACGGCCAGAACGATCCAAGTGATATCTACCGACTTATTGACAAGTTAGAAACTGAGCAGGTTGATATGGTAAATGGCTATCGGGAAACTCGAAAGGATAACTTTCTTCGAAAACTGTCTTCCAAAGTCGCAAATATTTTTCGAAATTGGATAACTGGCAATACATGTCGGGACGTGGGGTGTTCCCTGCGCGCTTTTCGCAGTGAATGCGTCCGCCATTTGCCAATGTTTCGCGGCATGCACCGTTTTCTTCCCACATTGATCGCGATGCAGGGATATAGACTTACAGAAATTTGCGTGTCTCACCGGCCCCGTTTAACGGGAAAATCAAAATATTCCATCAACAATCGATTATGGATCGGAATTATCGATATGCTGGGAGTTTTGTGGATTAAAAGCCGGCTGATTCGTTATAAAATCAACAACCAATCCCGTCAGGAAGAGCCGATTAAGACAGAAGAGCACCGATCTTTTGTAACAACTGATCACGGTCAATAGGCTTTTCGATGAATCCTTCCGGTGGAGGAATCTGTTTGCGGGAGGAGATGAATTTTTCGAATACTTCCGATTCGCCGCCGTAACCTGTAACGGCTGTGACAATAACAATTGGGATACCAGACCACTCAGAACTTTCTTTTAGTTCACGATACAACTTAACACCGGATTTTTCGGGGATGGATATATCCAGGGTTATCAAATCCGGCTTATTTTGTTTAATTTTCTCCAGGGCCTCATTTCCATCGCGAGCTGAAACGGTAGTATAGCCATTATCTTCCAAGAGAGTGCTGAGGTAGGTTACAACACTGTCTTCATCGTCTATAACAAGAATTGATTTTGTGTCATGGGCTGCTGACATTAAACCACCTCACTTTTGCAGAATAAAATGCAATTGATTTAAGATTTTTCAACGTATTAAGTTACTATTGATTCTTTAAAATATTTAGAATTTCTTCCATTTTTTTAGGATCGGCTTCATTGAGAAGATCGTCAATTTCGTGCCGGATTTCCTCTTTTGGGGAACCGGTTTCTTCTTCGGTTTCCATACCAAGCACTCTTTTGATGCTGTTCACATAAACCTCTGCGTTGACAGGTTTTTCAAGGTAGGTTTTCGGTCCCACCAACATTCTGCCCGACATGATATCCTCGAAATCTTGCTTACCGAGTTCATCCCTGGCATGAGCGGTGACAATCAAGACAGGAATTTTCCGCAACTCCTTGTCCTTATGGACTTCATACAAAAATTTGGCACCGGTCTTTTTGGGCATCACCAGGTCAAGAGAAATTGCGTCCGGTGGATTGGTGTGAACTTTCTCGAGGGCTTGGAGTCCATCCTCCGCCGTTTCGACATTGAATCCGGCGTCTTCCAAAGCCGTTTGCAAATACAGCCTGATTCCTTCCTCATCGTCGACGACTAATACAGTTTTATCCAAGGGTGTACTCATCATGATCTTTCCCCCCTTCTAAAATGTTTATTTATTAACATCTTTAGTTGTTTCCGCATGGTTCACCTCTGGTTGTGTTACCTTCGGTAGTTTACTTCTGGGAAATTCAAGCCGAAATACCGAACCTTCTCCTTCCGCTGACTCCAGTCTGACTTTGCCTCCATGCTCTTGTGTGATTCGGCGTGTAACCAACAGTCCTAATCCTGTTCCTTTGGATGTTCCTTTGGTGGAGAAAAAGGTGGTGAACACTTTTTTCTTGACTTCGCAGTCCATTCCACACCCGTCATCACTGACCTCAAAAACGAGGACACCGTCTTTCTCATAGGTACGAAGCTCTACCATACCGGTAGGCTTTTCACTCATTTCGCAGGCATCGATGGCGTTCGAGACTAGATTGGCCAAACAAGTATGGATGCCTTCTGGGTCAAGGTTAGCGGATTGTATATCCCCCTGAAAATCTGCGATCAGTTTAATCCCGGCCTGGTCAGCAACATCCTTATACAGGTCTACAACCTCTTTGGCAATTCGATTCGGCTCTATTCGTTTAACATTCGGTTCGCTGCCTTTGGCGAAATTCAGAAAATCTTTCACGTAAGAGGTAATGCGCTCGATATTGCTTTGGAGCATATTCCACCCTTTTCGTGTCAGTTCCTTGTCGTCTTTACGCATGCCCGAATTGACAACGTACATCCCGCCATCGAGGCCCATCAGTACATTTTTTATTCCATGCGCCAATCCCGCGACGGTTTGGCCAACGGCGGCCAGTCTTTCCGCTTCCAGCTTTTCATATTCCAATTGTTTGATTTCCCGCAAATCCTGGAGAAATCCGGCACTGCCAATGTATTTTTCGCCGCTTTTCAGCACCACTCCGGAAAATCTTACGGGGAAGGGATTTTCTTCGCAATCGTGAGCAGTTGTTTCTTTAAACACTTCAGTGGAAATTTTACCGGTTACCAGATCAATAAATTCTTTGGGCAGGAATTTATCTTTATCTTGAATCGGCTGACCGAGCACATGATTTTCTTCGCATTTAAACATTTTTTTCGCAGACGGATTAAATATATTGATTTTCCCTTCCTTATCTGCAGCGACAATGCCGTCAATGGCGCTGTTGATCAAACTTTCTTCGAAGTCAAAAGCCTGTTTGAGTTTCTCTTCTAATTTGTGGGTTTCAGTTATATCCAGCGACATTTCGATAACATGAGACGGTTCTGTTCCATCCCGGCTCAATGGGGCGGTGGTGACATGATAATAAATCGTCTTCCCCAGCTTGTTTTGTCCGGATTTATTGGCGACATGCACCCGGCCATCGGCAAAAGTTTTCAAAGCTGGGCATTCCTCACATGGTTCTGTTTGCTGCTGATAGATCTCATAGCATTTTTTCCCGATTGCATCACCAAAGGTTGTTCGAAACAATTCATTGTTTCGGACAATTCTCATATCGCGATCCAGCACGGCTACATAACACGGCACGCGGTCAAAAACAATGTCATGCTCCCGTTGAAGTAGCCGATTGGCCGTCACATCACGGGACATTTCAACGATGTATTCGATGTCGTTCGAGTCATTTTTTATTGGTTCAAAGTGAACCACATAGTAGGAAGGATTTCTATTTCGATCCAGACGCTGCTCTTCGCTGACACGGCGTTCTCCGTCCGCAAAGGTCAACTCGGCATTGCAGGAGGGGCAGGGATTGTCACGGCATTTGTATACTTCATAACAATATTTACCCATGCAAAGGCCAAAAGTATCGATATAGTTTTGATTGGCTTCAACAATTCGAAATTCACGATCAAGCACAGCAATGTTGCTTGGTACCAGATCAAATAGTTTTGGACAAAGCCAATCTTTAATATTACCCATGATTCTAATTATCCAACAATAGTGTGTATGGTTTCCATTAGTTTTGGTATTTCAATCGGTTTCTCGATGTATGCTTCCGGTTCAGGCACTTCTGTTTCCGGAATTAGATTCCTAAAACTTTCGCCTTTAAAATTCTGAGCTATGCTAAAAGCACTTACAAAAATCGCCGGAATATCTTTCGTTCTTTCATCCAACTTCATTGTTCGATAAAAAGCGATTCCGGATTTCTTGGGCATCATGATGTCTAGGCTTACCAGGTCCGGCTTTTCTTGCAATAACCGTATCATTGCTTCATCGGCGTTCTCAGCGCTGATGACTTCGTATCCTTCATCTTCCAGCAACGTTTTGAGATAAGTTATCACGTCCGGCTCGTCATCGACGACCAGGACTTTTTTCTTGGTCTGAACAGGTTGTTGGTCCGTTACTGCTCCCCCCATTTTGAACACCCTTGGTTTTGATATTGAAACCTGTGTAATCCTCTCCTAAAATATTTCCCACTCGATAAATCCAGGTTGAACATCCGTCATGGAATTGACGATCAATTCCACCAATCCACCGTAATATATACCACACTTGTTCCACATATCATAGTATTTGATCATGTCGCGTATCTGTCCCTTGCAGTTCGAGCAGGGGGCGCATACATATTTGCGGATCGACGGATTGAGTTGACCCTCGAATGCATTGAGGATTTGCTCCATTTTTTTCCGGCCGGAAACATGCATACGCCAATCTTCGAAATTATGGCCGGACATGATGGCAAATCCAGAACCACCACCGCAACAATAGTTATGGACGCCATGCGGCGTCATTTCTCTGAACTGGGGACAAAGATGCCGAACGATTTCGCGCTGGGGTTGAACGATTCCCATCAATCGAACCATATTGCACGGGTCATGAAGCGTGACGGGAAAATCATTTCGAGACGGATCAAATTTTAGTCTGCCTGAAAAAACGATATCTCGGAGCAAACTCATGGCGCTTTCCCGGCGGATATTCAACTCACCGGTCAGGATACGATCGGCGATCACGGTCAGGGCTTTATGAGCATGGCCACATTCACCCAGCACAATTTTTTTCACACCAAGTTTCTTGGCTGCCATGGCGTGCTTAATGGCCACCTTGGCCAGCATGAAATCGTCATAAAACAATCCGTAATTGATATTGTCGTATCCCAGAGCCTCTTGAGACTCGGATGATAAAGTCCAACTGATCCCAGCCGCTTCCATGATCGTGGCAAACGCCCCATGATTTTCGGGCCAGGCCAGAATTTCTCCGGCATTATGGATGAGCAGTACATCCGCGCCTTCTTTATCCCACGGAGTTTCTATTGTCATGCCCGTCTTTTCAGAGGTATCTTCATCGATGAACTCGATGTTGTCCTTAACCACCAATGGATTCATGCCCGTCGATGAGCCGACTTTCAATTGAAGTATGGAACCGTTGTCAT
>CAZXSQ010000132.1:0-4252 GCA_964643335.1 uncultured bacterium | reverse complement strand
TCATGCAGTTCTTTTGGACTGATTCCCATTTCCTGGCTGAACAGTTTGCGGAGATCATGGGCGATCAATCCATTATCCACACCAATGGGGCAGGTCTGCGCACAACGTCGGCACAGGTTGCACCGGTAAGATAACTCGATCAGCCGGGCTAAGGTTGTCCAATTCAGATCGATATCCCCATAACGCCATTTTTTGAAGTATTTGCCCCCCGGTTTTAAATAGTTGAAATACAAACGCCGTAAAACCTCAGAACGGTAAGTTGGCCGGTAAACATCGTTATAGCCACTCATTTCATAAATGTGACATGCCTTTGTACAGGTCTGGCATTTGGCGCAGTTCTCCATCGAAAGAACCATTGGCTGCAGAAAGGTCCAGTTATTTTCCTTGGTAAACAACTTTTCTAATCCCGACAGAAATTTTCTAATCAATTCTTGTTCTTCTTCTTTGGTTTTAGGCTTGGGAATGGATAAAGCAATGGTATCATCCAGGGTGGACTCCAATTCATTAATGGCTTTTTCACTTAAAGGTTTCCACTCAGGGATATTTTCGTGATCGTTATATGGACCCAAAAACTCTGGCAAATCCTGTGGATCAACATGGGTTAATTGTTCTGACGGTTTGCTGATATCTTTTATTTTGACGCTTTGTTTCATTTTTGTTCCATATCCTCCGTAGCGATATCTACCCAGTTTTTCTTACCATCCGCATTGATATGAGGAGCTGACCAACTGACCGGGTATTGAACTTGTTCAAGTATCTTTTTCTCAATATGGCTTCCCAATGAATTTGGCTCGTCATCCCACCGGATTTTGTGCCAGGTAAACCATTTGATAAAAAAATGGGACATATGAGTCATTGGGATATAAGCTATCAATATCACCGCCAGCACTATTTCAAGAGCCAACAGGGAACTGCCGACCGGCGCGGTAACATTTAAAGTCAATAAATTCTGGAAATAAGACCTTGTCAGTTCGAAGGCTGGGTCAACAAAAAGAAAAGTAAGCAAGGCAATGGCCAAAACGGTAAGGAAGAAAATCAAATTGAAAAGAGTGGAACCGGAAGTGAAATCCTTTAAATCCGGATCGGTAAGCCGCATCATAAGCAGCCCTGCGGCTCCAAGAGTAGCTAATGTCAATCCCATTATGGCGGTAATTAAAGTTAGATAAAATATGATTACTCCCAAAGCAGAACCATCGAGAGTGACGGGAATGCCTGAAAGTTCCAGTATCGCTCCGGCAACAAGCAAAATCAGCAAACCAGTTAAAATATACAAGCCGAAATGAAAAGGAAACGACCGCCACCACAGCTTCCGGTTTTGCTCGTAAAGGAGAACCAGAAACGTCATCTCTGGCAGCATCGCTTTGAGTTCATTGATTTTGGATATTTTTCTTGGATGGGTCCACCAATCCACTTCTTCCAAAGAAGATCCTCCGTATTTGGATTTATCACCCATTTCATGGGCAACAGGATACAACTCCCAACGAAGGTGAAGCGGCATTTTATAAATCCGATAGGAACGATAGCCCACTACCCCAATAAACGTTGCTAGGGCCAGGTAAGGGATCAGGTAGAGTAACACAGTGCTGCTCATTCACGCCTCCTACATCCTTGCATATTTTTAAATCTCACAGGTGAATTGTTCATCTGTTTCATTACCCATGTTGTTCGGTAACAAAGCCATCATTTTCTTCTCGGATAAATCATCCAAAGAGTAATCGTATAAAACATCGGTTATTCGGGTATTGATCAGTCCCCACATGCGCCGAGAAGTGCAGATATCCCTAAACTGGCATGAATATCCGGGGGCAAGACAATCCATAAGCTGAATAGGTCCGATTGAGGCTTCGACAATCTCACCGATTGAAATGGCTTGTGGAAATCGGGCAAGAAAATAACCACCATATTTTCCTGCAACGCTTTTAATTAAATTGGCGTTTTTAAGGGGAACCACCAGCTGCTCCAAATATCTCATAGACAGATGCTGTTTCTTAGCAATCTCCTTTAAACCTATCGGTTTATCCTGTTTGGCATAATCGGCTAAATAGACCATTAGCCGTATGGAATATCTAGCTCTTGTCGAAAGTCTCACAATGAAATTGAACTCCTTTTTGTTAAGTTCAATTGATCCAATATGTTTAAAAAAGTATCGAACTTTAATTCCGATCATTCCTATAGGAATTATACCATAATAAATCACAAAATCAAAATTTGTCAAGAAAATAAACCCTTTATTTGAATAAAACCGCATTGGTTTATTAAGAACAGTGATTTTTTATGTAATACTTGCACTTGTTATCCTAAATCTGGTTAATTTTTTGGCTATTTTTAAGTGATAACAATTTTAATGAAAGGAGAATTCATTATTCTTTTAATCATGTTATTTTTATTGGCTGCGCCCTAATAAGTTTATTGTCTAAGAGGTAAATTAAAAAAATGGTTCGATACAATGTTTTTGTACTTGACATGCTGTTCGCTTATATGTTAAAAAGGTTTGATATCATACCTGATATCTATCGATCAATTATTAGTAGGGAGGAAGAGCGTATGAAAAAATTTGGCAATATTATGGCAATTCTCATGTTAGCTGCCATGCCCCAGGCTTTTGCCCAGGATACGAGTGTTAATGTGAACTCGTATACTATCCCGGAACTTCCGGCTTTGCCGGAAATCGACGGCGATCTCACCGATTCGGTTTGGGAAAATGTACCGACGATTCCAATGGATAAGGACGGTGACGCTCCTGCGGCAGAACCAGGGACCGGCGATCTGGACATTACATTGAAAGTGGCTTGGGATGAGGAAACCAATGCTTTGTTTCTAAGTGTCAACGTCATCGATGAATCGTTTGTCAATGTGCAGGGCTTGGGTTCCACAGCAGGTAGCAGCGGATGGCGGAATGAGCGTCTTGAAGTTGTTATTGACGGCACGAATTCAGGAGTAGCCGATTCAAGTACTACTTCCGGTTTCCACCAGCAGTATACGTTCGATATGCCGAACAACTGGGATGGATTCGATCCCGAAACCGGTTTGTTCGGGGGATTCGATCAGGAACCGGATGATTACCCGGTTACTGTTGATTTCTTCTCAGTTCCAGTGTATGAGAGAATTGAGGGCACGTTGAATCTGGGAGAAGCTCATTATCCTTGGGATATCTCTGATGACTATGTCCAATCGGCGGCGATGATCCGGGTTACCGATCCCGCTGCGACCGAGTGGTTCGAAGCACCGGTCGAATACAACTGGGAAGTCAAAATTGTTGTATTTGAATTTCTTACCCCTGCTTCCGATCTTGGATATGACATCGATAATCCTGATAATATCCAGAATGGCTGGCAAGACTTCTGGGAAGATGAGTTCCATGATGTATTGGATATGGAAGAAGACAAGGTTATCGGCTTTTCAGCTCAACAAAATGATGCGGATGTCTATGCCCAAGAACCGGAACGTGAACACCAGACTAATACCACTGGTTTTGACCAAAATTGGAATAGCAGCGAAAACTTGACTGGATTGATCCTTGGTCCCGCTCTGACGAATGTGGCGGATTGGTCAATTCAATAATTAATTCAAACGATTGTATTTTTACTAAGCCCGGGAGCGTCTCCCGGGCTTTTTCATGTTTTGGATTGTAAATTTTATGGTTTTTGATATTATTTTCTATAGATAATCCAGTTACTTAGCTTTTTTATGACCGTTTAATTTTTTATACAAGTTTCCTGATATACACTACACCTGGATTATCCAGGAGAATGATGGGAAAAGAAGTGAATGATGTAATGAACTCAACAATTGCGCAAACTGGCAAATTTGGAGTGGATGTGTGGGGAAGCAAAACAAAGGTTGAGGGTAAACAAGGGAAAAATGAAGCCCAACACTCCCTGCACAGGGAAATTGATGATTCCGTTACGGATGAAGCTTTGATGCTGGCCTGTCAAAAGGGACGGGAAGAAGCCCTTGAAGTCCTTTATCAACGGTATTATCGATCTATTTTGATGTTTATCCTGAGACTTGTCCAAGACCGGGATATGGCGGAAGACCTCGCTCAGGAAACATTCCTTCGGATTTATAACAACCGTTATTCTTGGGAACCTCGTTCGAAATTCACTTCCTGGTTGTATCGCATTGCCAGAAACCTCTGTATCGATGAAAAACGCCGCTACTGGAACCGTCTGGTTCATGCCGATTCACAATACAGCAATAATTATGAAATTAAAAACCCTTCATTCCTGGACAATGTCGAAGACAAGAAAAA
>CAZXSQ010000131.1:10187-13764 GCA_964643335.1 uncultured bacterium | reverse complement strand
GAACCAGGGTGGTAGGGCGGTTCCCGAACCAGGGTGGTAGGGCGGTTCCCGAACCAGGGTGGTAGGGCGGTTCCCGAACCGCCCCTACTTGATAAGGCTAATCAATATGTTGAGCGATAATGAAATCATACAGTTAATGGACGATTTGATTGATTATCAACGCGAGCGGGTTTGGAAAATTGCGCGCCGTTTGAATCCTTCATTAACTGCAGAAGATATACGCAATCCGCATGATTATCCGGAAGTGTCTGAAAATCCTCACTTCAATTTTGAAGATGGAATTCTTTCCGGATACGTCAGCGCACGAGTTGCTTTAATTACCGAGATCAGGAAAAAAGAGCAGCCTCCAGATGATACCGAATCTTCTACAGAATAGTTTTTATCTGCTGAAAAATAGAAAAAAACATCTATAATGAAGTATATACAGGCAGGATGCTTGCAAATTTGCTCCTGCCTAAACTTGAAAACCGGATAAATCAATATGCCAAATCCATTTTTACAATTACTTTATGACAAAACAGTAACCGTTGGCGACGGCGCCATGGGAACCATGCTGCAGGAGGCAGGACTGGAAGCAGGCGACTGCGGCGAATTATGGAACGTCGAGAAGCCGGAAGTTATCACAGAGATACAACGCCAATATGTCGGCGCTGGCAGTGATTTCATTATCACCAACACCTTCGGCGGTTCACCCCCGGCATTGGCCGGTCATGGATTGGCCGACCGGACGGAAGAATTGAACGAAGCCGGTGTGAAAGCGGCGCGTGCGGCTGCCGGTGATAAATGCCTGGTATTGGGCGACATCGGCCCCAGCGGTAAAATCCTGGAACCTTACGGTGATATTTCGTTCGATGACCTGAAACGTGATTTCATGCGCCAGGTTGAAGGAATGAAGGCAGGTGGTGTGGACGCTTTCATTATTGAAACGATGATGGATATCAACGAACTCCGCTGTGCTTTCGAGGCGATAAGGGAAGTCAGTGATCTGCCGGTGGTCACATCGATGTGTTTCAAACAATCGGGCGATGTTTGCCGCACCATGTTCGGCACAAGCGCTGCCGACGCGGCAAAAGAAATGGAATCGATGGGGGCCGTTATAGCTGGGGCCAACTGCATGGTCACGATTGATGAATTTGTCCCGATCGTGAATCAAATGAATGAAGCCACAAGGCTGAAGATTATGGCACAGCCTAACGCCGGACTACCAAAGTTAAAGCAGGGAGTACTTAGATACGACTCCACAGCGGAAGGCATGGCCGACTGGCTTCCTGAGTTGATTAATGCAGGGGCCAGAATTGTAGGCGGCTGCTGTGGTACGACCCCTGAATATATCCAAAGGGTAAGGAAATGGGTCAATAACAATATTAAACAATAAAAAGTAAATTCAATGTCCAATTACCTTCCACCCACACAAGGGCCCAATATATGGCCATCAAAAAACAACGCACGGGGGGATTCAAACTCCACACAATCCAACCGGTCCAAGCGATTTCGTGTACGCCGGTTCAAACCGAAACGAAAAGATATAAAACTGGTTCATCTTCTACCGAATTTGCTGACGTGTTTCAATGTGACCTGCGGCGTCAGCTCGATGATTTACGCGATTGAAGGGAAATATGAAATTGCCGGGATTCTAATCTTGCTGGCTGCTTTTTTCGATCTGATCGACGGCAAAGTGGCACGATTGATCGGTTCCGCTTCATCCTACGGCGTGCAATTGGATTCGCTGGCGGATGTTATTTCATTCGGTGTAGCCACGCCGATTTTGATTCACACAATCCTTTATGAGAATCTAGACCGGATCGGACTGTCGATGGTACTGGTTTATACGTTGTGTACCGCTCTGCGTCTGGCCCGATACAATGTGCAGGCTGCGGGCGGTCAGAAACGCAATCACTTTGTGGGGTTGCCCTGTACTGTACCGGCCTGTTTTATTGCAGCCATGGTGCTGGTATGCACGGATTATTTAGGAACTCCGGATGTTGTACTTGCTCACACACTTGTTCGAAGCAGCATTCACATCATCATGGTCATGCTGGCCTGTTTTATGGTCAGCACGATTCCTTACCCCGATCTCTCTTCCTGGCAGGTCGAGAAGAAAAACATTTATCAACACACAGTCTTTATCGTCTTGATACTTTGTGTCACCGTCTTGATAGTCAAAATCGTGATTTTGTTGCTTTGCGCAACGTTTATTTTATCCGGACCGATTTCTGCAGTACGCGCCATGTACCGGAAACCGTCGGAACAGAAGGAGCAAGAGGCGAAAAGCGGTGTACAAAGTGCCTCCTTCAGCGACCAGTCGCAATAAGTACGCATTCATTCAGAATTGTTTCTTATTTTCAACAAAGAGGAGCAATGAACATGACAGAATATGGAGTATGCACCAGATGCGGATTGACTGTTTTCGCAGTTCAAACCACCTGCCCTTCCTGTGGAGCGGAAACCACGCCGGAAGAAGACAGTTCACTCATCGAAGAGTGGCATGAGAAAAAAGAAGGCGTCTGTATCGAATGCGGGAAGAGCGGCCGTGTGCGCAGATTGGTCAAAGCCAAAAATTACAATGGCCGAACAAAAATTCCCGAATTCCGCTGTTATGACTGCAGTTTCAAAAAATTAGATGAAATCCGTGCAAGAGGAGTACCAGTTTAGAACGCTGTCCTCAAAATGCAATCGATGTCAGTGAATAGTAACATTTAAAGAATACTGTGTTTATATGATTTTTTCCTGATCTTTGTCGAAGCGATAGACTTTTTGTTCTCTTAATGCGAGTACGCCCATTTGCAGAGCGGTTTGGACGTGGTAGCCCATGTCCATGGGGCTCCATGGTTTTTTTCCGGATTTGCAGCACTCGAGGAAATTGCGCCAAAAGTCCTGCTGGGATTCAGACCGTTTTTGGGGGACTACTTTTTTGGGACGGTCGACTTTTGGCTGTGGTGTGATGACGACGTTGTTTGCCTCAAAGGTGATAGTCCCTTCATAGCCCCGAATGACTGTTGGGACGGTGTAATCGTTACCCAGTGTACACAGCAAGGCCAGCGAAATGCCTTCCGGATAATCGATCAGCAGGTTAAAGGTATCCGGCACTTCACGTTCATGATTGTATCTAAATTTGCCACCGGAGGCGGTAACCGTTTCAGGAAAGGTAACACCGAGTATTTTCACAACCGGAGTCATGGTGTGGGGAAATAGGTCTGTGGAAGGCCCGCCTGCGTAATCCCAATAAAGCCTCCATTGGAAGAAGCGGCTTACACTAAACGGCATAATGGGCGAATCGCCGAGAAATCTGTCCCATAATAAATCCTCGCCCGGTTTGGCTTCGGGATCAGGAATGGGCATTCTTTCACCCCAATCGCCGATGCGAAAATATCCAGCCTGGGCGTGAAGCGGCTCTCCGATGGCGCCATCTTTGACCAAACCAGCAGCTATGTCCCAGAGGCTGTTGGACATGGTCTGAGTTCCGAGCTGAACGGCTTTGCCACTCTTTTCCACTTCGTTGTAGGCTCGCTTGGTAAGTTCAAATTGACGCCAATGGGTAATCGGTTTTTCACAATAGGCGTCCTTCCCGGCTTGTACC
>CAZXSQ010000131.1:0-10177 GCA_964643335.1 uncultured bacterium | reverse complement strand
TGGCAATGCAAACAGCGTCGACATTTGGATCGGCCAGCAGTTCCTCATGACGCATGTATGGAGTTGATTGAGTGGATTCTGCCGCTTTATCAAGGCGTCCGCGATAGACATCGCAAACCGCTGTTATTTCAACCGAATCGCCGGATTCTTTGAGTTGCTTCAGGTAGCGAATGTGGGAATTCCCTCTTCCACCACATCCAATAACACCGACTCCGACGCGGTCATTAGCTCCACGTACTGAAGTTGCACTGATACTTGCGGCTGCTACGGTGCCGATTCCCTGAATAAAAGTTCTTCGCGTCAACTGATTGCGTTTATTCGATTCTGAATTCATTCGATTATCCTTTCATGCAGTTCAGATTACTGATAAATTGAACATTACTTATTGAATATAGACTCATCTTCCATTAGCCGTCAATCCATGTTTTTCTTTTTGCTCGAGTATAGAAAATAAAAAAGAAGGATTATACTGAGGAACACGAACTTCATTTGAGGAACATACATATAATTTAGAAAGGGATTTTTTAGAGTGGAAATCAAGCGAATCAATGCAGTGTTTATTTACGTGGGTGATATGGCAATCATGAGAAAGTTTTACGAAGAGACACTTGGTTTGGGCAGGCCGGTTGTGGAGACGGATATATGGGTTGAGTATGAGTTGCAAGGCTCCAATCTGGCGCTCCATCAAGGGGATGCCAAAGTACTGGCTCAAAATGAAGCGGAGAAAAATTCGGTCCGATTCAGTATGGAGACGGATGATATCAATGCGTTTTGCGGTCAATTGAAGGAGAAAGGAGTGATTTTTTCTTTCGGTCCACGGAAAGATTTTGGATCGTTGCTGGCTGAATTTAAGGATCCGGAAGGGAATCTTTTGCGCTTGATTCAATTGGTATAAGGGCCGCATTTGTTCAATACGACCCTTTTATTTGTGTGATTAAACCACTTGTGATTCAACCCGCGGGACGGATGAAATGGCCAGACAGTGTTTTACAGCGTTATAAATTTGCTGCTGGTTGGAATCGCATGGTATTGAATAGGAAACACCCTGGGCTGAGACATCGATTGAGCGCTGCGGTACCCCCATCGGGGTGACCAGCAAGATGCGAATATGGGGATGCACCTGCTTAATGTTTGTCAAAATCTTGGTTCCGTTGAATAAAGGCATACGGTCATCATAGATAATCAAATCCGGATTTTTTGCCAGAACATTGCCTATGGCCTCTTTCGGAGTAGAGCCTTCGAATAAAACCGCTCCTTGATGGACAACACTTTGTTTAATATTTTGAATCAAATTCTGATCCTCTGAAATAACAAATATCTTTTTTCCGTGAAAAACGCCTTTTTTCTTGAATGCCGTTACTTCTTTTGTCATTAATGAAACACCTCTTTACTTTGTTTCTATATGAAATTGTATCATGTAAAATATCAAACGTCCGGAAATTAGGAGATATAATTTTACAGGAAGGATTTCAGAAAGATTATATACCAAAAAAAACTTTTATGATTTCATATAGACCATTTTGCTTTACATATAATATTATAGCAATAGAAGTATTTTTGTAAAGCGTATTTTTGTATTTTGTATTTTGCATGAATTTGAATTTCATTCACCTGCGGGATAGGTTTTGGATGACGCTTAACAGTGGTTTTACAACCTCTGCCACTTTGTTGACTGTGTCTTGATCCGGCATGGGTAATTTGATGAATTTTTCTCCGGTTTTTTCATCGGTGCTGATGAAGGGATTTCTTGTGGTGCCTTGTTCGGGTTGCTGTATAGTTTGTCCAAGTTTGTTGATAAAGTCTAAGCCGGTTGAAATGAGATCATTCAACACTTCTTCCTGGCTGGTTGGTTTTTGCGTTTTTTCCGGTTCGATTAAATCTTCATGATCTTTTACCGCTTCTTGGCCGTCTTCGAATTGATCTTCTTGAGATGGAGCAATACTAGGAATCTTTTGGGAAATTTGATCCACTGTATCCATGAATTTTTTAAGTTTTGTCCCTCCGAGAAATACTTCGTTTTCGCCCCCATCGAGAACACCGGCAAAGACTGATTTTTTGAATTTTAATACCTCCAACATGCCGTGTTCAATGGTGCCTTGGGCGACAAAATTAAATACTTGTACCGATCTTTTTTGTCCCAATCGATGGACTCGTCCAATGCGTTGTTCTAGAACAGCGGGATTCCAAGGCTGATCCATATTGACCACGACGGTTGCGTTTTGCAAATTCAACCCCAGACCGCCTGAATCGGTTGATAAAAAGATACGGCATTCCGGATCGTTCTTGAAATCATGGATGAGTTTCCCACGCTGCTGGCTGGATAACATCCCATGGAAGAAAGCGTATCGCCAGGGTTTTGATTCGAGACGATTGATGATCAGTTGATGCGTGCCAAGCCATTGGCTAAATACCACTATTTTGGCATTTGGGTTTTCCAAAACATCGTCAAACAATTGAATGGCTTCATCGGTTTTCATCCCATTATCGGTTTGTTTGTCAATCAAAAATGTGCTGTTGCATGACATGCGCATGAATTGCAAAGCGATCATAAGCCGCCGTTGATCTTTCTCTGTGAGAAATCCAAGTTTTCTCCATTTATGCACGATTCTGGCCACCGTTTCTTGATTTTCCTGGTGATGTTTAATTTGTTCTCTGGTCATGGGAACGAAGTAATGCTTGTCGATACGTTCGGGGAGTTCTTTTAACACTTCATCTTTTGTTCTGCGGATCAGAATAGGCTCTAACGTTTTTGCAATATTTGATAAATTTTTATAACCGACAACTTTGCCGACTTCGTCAACGTGTTGATGCTCGGCCAGATAGCGGTAAAGTGGCCCCAGGCGGAAACGGTCGATGAATTCCACAATGGAATGGAGTTCTTCCAACCGGTTTTCTAGTGGCGTTCCAGTCAAGACAAATGCGTATTTGGACTCCAGTCGTTTCACGCTCTGTGCCCGGCGGGTGTTCCAATTTTTGATCCGTTGGGCTTCATCCAGAATAATGACATCCGGAGACCATTGGGCAATGATGTCCATATCCCGGTGAATAACATCGTAGTTGACGATCTTGAAGAATGTGTCGTTTTGGTAAGCCTCTTTCCGTTTTGTAATCGGGCCTTCAACCACTTCAAAGGACCGTTTGGTGAACCGGTTTATTTCCTGCCGCCATTGGTGTTTTAAGGAAGTGGGGCAGATAATGAGGACCCGTTCCACGCCAGCCAGTTGGGCAAGAATTTCTGAGGCAGCAATGGCTTGAATCGTTTTTCCTAATCCCATATCATCGCCAATCAAACAGCGCCCGGCTTTGGCCGCGAATAATGCTCCTTTGCGTTGATAGGGATACAGATCGATTTTTAAGAGTGAATTAAATTTCTTGCTGGATATTCCCTGTCCAAACTCCTTGTTAATACGTTTTTCCCGTTGATCGTCGTCACGCAATTGAGCAATAAATTGAAGCGTATCTTCATAGCAGCGAAGGTCATGCCCGTTTTTGGGTGCATTCTTCAGGAATGTATGGAACTGGAGATAGGCATTCGGTTTAAGAATCCCCTTATTGTCGAAAAATTTCGATGCATAATCCCGCAGTTCTTCAGGGCAGCCGCTGCCGGGTTTGAAACAGACATCTCTTTTCTTGCCATAACGAAGGAAAATTTCCGAATAAGGGGGTGTAAATCCTTCTCGAAATCTCTTTTTTGCCCCGCGTTTTCTTTCCAATTGTGATAGGGTAAATTCGATATGTTTGCAGGTTCCCAGCAGATTGACGGCAAAATCAGGGCAGGAGCAGTAATTATCTCCGGGTTGGTTGCCTCGTATAGCCACCCGATAAGTTCTTTCACTTAGTGGATTGGTCACTAAAAATTCAGAGAATATCGGTTCATCACCGATGTTTTTCAGTTGGAAGTCCTGTTCACGGCCATATTCTTTCCGCAGGGTGGTTTGCCACTCGGTTAATGACATATCGATGGGCTTGCGGGTTCGTGGTGTTTTCTTCGGTTTAAATTGATTCGTTTTTTTGCTTTTGCTTGTTTTGGGCTTTGTTTTCATTTATTCCTCATCCTCAACATGAATTATGATTGCTTAAAATTTTATACCATAGATGGCGGTATCTACGCAATCTTTTTATGACTCATTTTGACCGGCTGGGGATTAAGTTGTCACTATAATTGTTTACAGCTACATCTTTTTTTAGCATGATGCGAGCGATGAAGTCTAGCCTTGTATTTGGATGATATTTATAACTGTGGAGATTAATAGATACAAGCATCTAGAAGGGACAGTACTTCTTCTAAAACTTGTTGTGGCACACTTACTTGCGATCATCGGGTTGGATAATACATGAGTTCTCCAAAAAAATGAAACATTTTTCCCCCCAACAGATAAATATCAATAAGGCCTAATATGATAAAGAAAAACGGAGCCAGATAAGTACCTTATTTGCTTAAGTTTAATCCAAAGTATAAGACAATCGGGGAAGGGGATGATATAATTGTTCCAGCCCATATCGGTGATTGAAGGAGAAGAATAGGGCTAATTGTTTACAACTTGAATGATAACGGGAAATCGAATTGGGCGTGGAATTATCACAGTCTCAACGTCAAAGAGAAATCAGTGAAGGATTTCACCGAGGGGAGCGCTGGGCGTTTGACGCAGTGGCCAGGGAATATTTTGCCTATATCGTGAATTTTATCACCACTTTGCTGCGTGATCGTGACCGCGCTTTGGAACTGGCGCAGGAAGCGTTTTTTCTGGCCTGCCGTGCTCATCAGAAACTGGATCCTAAGCGGGATGTAGCCCCCTGGATGTTTCAAATTGCTCGGAATCTAGCTTATAAGGAATACAACAAACGGCAAAATCAGTTAAACATTTCTTTAGATGATACCATGGAAGATTCTTTTTTTGAGCCTGAAACAAAAGAACATAATCCCAGGCAAGAGTCTTCCAATAGGGAGTTGCAAAGCCGGATAAATCGGGCGATCCTCCGATTGAAGCCAAGATATCGGGATATTTTGATTCTGCGTATGATGCAGGGCGTTCCGGGTGATAAAGTGGCCGAGATGTTGAAGATTCCGTCAGCTACAGTGAATACACGCTTGCACCGAGCATTGAAACATCTGCGTAAATATGCGCGGCAAGAGGGGATTATGGATGATGAGGTCTTGTTATGAAATGCAAAGAAGTACAAAGAACTCTTATTGAACGCATCGCCGATGGAAAAGAGAAGGCGATTCCGGATTCGTGTGGATCTCACATCGAAGTGTGTGATGAATGCCGGGAAGAGTTGCACAGTTTTAAAAATTTGAAACAACTGCTGCAAACTAAAGATAAATGGACTCCGGAAGAAGGATTTTATGAACGGTTGGTTGAATCCGCCATCCGTGAAAAAAATCGGGCCGCATTGAGCGATTCGGTCTATACTCAGTTGTCCTCACAGTCTTTCAATCTTTCTGATTTTTTAAATCAACCGCTCCACTTGCCCCGCTTTTTAGTACCGGCAGTCGTGGGTGTATTGATTCTTTTACCGGTATATTTATTGCTTTATGGATCGTTTAACACCATTGGAAGTATCGATTACACCACCGGGAATGTATTTGTACAAAATGTATCCTCCGCCGGTTCCCAAAAAGGTGATGACATTACTCGCGGTACAGCGGTTCAGACGGCTAAAGAAGCGGAAAGTATTCTGAAACTGGAAGGTGGGACGGAATTGCTCATTGCCTCCATGAGCCGGATTGTTGTTGACAGTGCTCGGCGAGTGGATGTGGAAAGAGGCCGGACTTACTTTGATATCCCCAGAGGTAAAGGTGAGTTCAGGGTTGGCATTCCGGATGGTGAAATACTGGTTCTTGGTACCTCCTTTGCGGTAACAGTGGATAAAACAGATACAATTGTTACTGTCCAGGAAGGACTGGTACAGGTCACATCAGACAACAAAATAGTTAAAGTAAAACCTGGCTATGAAGCGTTTATCAATAAAAACAATAGGCCGGTCATAAGAGAGGCTAGATTGTTAGCGCAGATGGATCGATGGGTGGCTTCCTTAAGAAATAAGCGAAACCATGAGGAATTGAGTACTTACTATCCATCGTTATCGATACCCCCGACACCGGTGAAGGGAAGAAAATGAAGCAGCAGGCTTTCACATTGATCGAATTATTGATTGTTGCCGCCATAATCGGAATACTGGCGGGAATCGCGGTTCCGAATTACTGGGACGCTGCAGTCAAAAGCAGGATTGCGCAGGTCAAATTAGAACTTCGGACGCTGGGTTCGGCCTTGGAAACATACCGGATTGATCACAACATATTTCCCAGGCGTCATAATAACCTTCATTTTTTTGCTCAGTATCTTTTACCCGATTTAACCACACCGATACCGTATTTAAGCACGGTTCAAGTCAAAGATCCCTTTGGTCCGGTTGAGGAATATGAACCGCCTAGGTTTGAAGATGCATTGTCAGGTAGGGAAACTGTCGAGTTGGTCAAGAATTCCTATACCTATACCCCTTATGTAAATTTTGCCTTTGTGCAAGCCAATCCCGCCTATCGCAAAGAAGGATTCGTAGCTGCAAGCGTCGGCCCGGACCGGCAGGATTCTTACATCGTCGATTACCCGTTCCCCAATCAATACCGCTACCCCGGCGACAGCGTGCGTGATTCGGTTTATGATCCCAGCAATGGAGTGAACAGTCTGGGTGACATTGGCTACTTTGGTGGAGACATCCCGGTTCATGGGCTTGTGGGTGGTTGAATATAGAAAAGAAGGCAGGCACAAGGCCTACCCGTACATTATGCAGGGGCAATCCCTTGTGGTTGACCGTGGTTGCCCTTTACTATGGTTGCTCATTGATGCCCCTACCATTTTTATTCACTCTACCCCTACAACAATCCCCCCAAAAAAACGTATACTTTACTTTTGTATCATTCCATATCAGTTCAACAGGAGAAGTAAAAAGGTGGCTCTGGAAAAAAACCTTCTCGGCATCGTTCACTGCACACTATTCTCTGGCCCGGGCAATACCAACTCGGTTATGCGAGGGGAGGGGCGAAAAGAATATGTGCTGCGCACACTTCAATGGATCATCGATGACCCTCATTTTGAGTCGGTCGAGATAACCCGCATTAAATCCCCCTCGGTTCGGCGCGAGGTCAAAGAACTATTGGACGAAGCGCGGAACTCAGGAAAAATCCAGGAAGTGGTCTATTCGGCCCAGCCAGTGCAGATCATTAATGAGGACAACATCGTTGTCCCTTCGGATATTTGCTCGCTGGATGACCACGAACGTGCCAAGGCGGTGTTCCGGCTGAAGGAATGCATCGACGAAGCCTATGAATACAGCTGTGATAAATTCGCGTTTTACAGCGGAAAAGACCCGGCCATCATGGAGAATGCTACCGGAGAACGCGAAGAACAGATTCGAGCCGAGGCACTTGCCCAATTAAGACGATCCGTTCACGAAATTTGCCAATATCTTTTTGAACAAGCCCAACTTGGTAACATGTTGCCCATGTTCCCTCTCCTTGAAGTGTTTGATTACCGGAAAAATCCGGAAGGGATGAATGTTTTCAAAGAAACGCTGATCGGACCAGCCGGCCGAGCTGAGCAGTTCGTTGAATCGGTACGGAATTTTTACGGGCACAAAGAATTCGCACTCATGATCGATATGAGCCATATGCTGATAGCCTCAGAAGGCCCGGATGTATTAAAATCCTTAAGCCCCTATTTAGGTCATATCCATATCGCCAATGCTGTTCTGAACCGCAACGCCCCGGATGGAGAGGCCCGGTATGGAGATTTGCATCCAGCGCTGAATGTTCCTGAAAGCGAATTGACACAGGATGTTTTAGCCGGATACCTGAAAGCGTTGGTTGAATCGAGCTATCAAGGAACCCTCGCTTTCGAAATAAAACCGATTGGCAGTGAAGTGCCCGAAGATATTGCTTCGTCAGCCAAAACGTTTTATTTCACGGCGAAAAACCGGATCGAAGTCAATTATTCACTTCTCCTGAATTATATTTACCAATCCCGGCGTTTTTTTACCGATGATTTATGGAATAAACTTTCCGAACTCCGTGTCACCAATCCCAATCTGGTCAAAGAAAGAATGCAAAACCGGGTACAGCGTGAAACTGTATCGCCGGATGGCAAGTTGATCATCCTGGCTGCCGATCACCCCGCTCGTATGGTGACCAATGTGGGTGAAGAAACGGTTGCGATGGGAGACCGTTTCGAGTATCTCGGCCGTTGTGCCCGTGTCATGATGGCCTCATCCGTGGACGGCATCATGGGTACCGCTGATATCATTGAAGACCTGGTTTTACTGGATCATCTGTATCAGGAAAAATCGGGGAAAAGTTTCTTGGATAAGCGAGTACTTATCGCTTGCATGAACCGGGGCGGGCTTGCCGGAGCGCGCTATGAGATGATGGATCGGGTGACCGCCTACCGGGACGCCAGGAAGATCAAAGACTTGAAATTGGACGGTGCCAAATTACTTTTACGCCTGGCTGTACCTGATCCTTATGACCGCTATTGTATTCAAACCATGGAAGAATGTTCACGCGGTATCGAAGCTTGCAACGAATACAATCTCCCCGTTTTTCTTGAACCGCTGCCCGTTCGCCAAATCGATGGACGTTATCATTTGATTTTGGAGGCCGATGACTTGATTCGTGTTATGGGTGTGGCTTCCGGACTCTCACATTCTTCCGCCAATGTGTGGATGAAAATTCCTTATGTGGAAGGTTATCATCGTGTCGCTCTGGCGTTTTCCGGACCGATTTTAATGCTGGGCGGTGAGTCTTTAGGGAACCCGGTCAGCATCATCGAGCAGTTTGTTCGTGGAATGGGTGAAGGAAGAAATGTCAGAGGCGCGCTGGTTGGCCGGAATGTTCTATTTCCCGGGGATGATGATCCGGCAGCAGTGGCCGAAAGCATATGCGAATTGGTAAGAAAAGAGATATCGGCCAACGAGGCGGTTAAAGTGATTTCGGCTGTTCGCGGACGTGATATGAACTTGCTGCCGCGAGATTAAGGGGCTTTCCGGATGAAACGTCTCAACCAATTAGAAGAAAAGATATCCGCCCTGCGTTCTCCTGTTCAGCCGGAGGCATTGGTCAACGCTGCGGGATTCCTGGTTCTATCCGAAATGCGCCTCGATCCTGCTAATCCAGGTTGGCCAGCTGCCGATGTACTTTTATATTCAGAATCCTTCTCGGATGTGGTACATTCCGCTTTTTCATTGGCTGGTTATTCCTTCAAAGATATACCATCGCCGGGATTTGCCGATTTCGAAATGCTGCTTACATCCCTGCACTACCCTAGACGGCTTTTCTGTCTGGCCGATGCGCCTGATGCTGAGCGGTTATCCCGTGCAAGAAATCATCTCAACAATAGCGTAATAGCTATTTGCTCTGAAGCACCGGCCGATACCCCCCGTTGGGATATTTGTCAGGTTGATGCACTTTCTCTTGAACAGCTGGATGCTTTGCTGAGAACAGTCAGAAATAAACCGTTGTGGATTGTTGCTCCCATCTCCAGATCGGCTGTGCTTGTGGCGCCTCAAAGTACTGAGACGCCAGACCTGGCGGAGCGCATGACGGTTCTTGGAACGGAAACCGCTTTTGATGTTCTCGCTCAAGTCAATCGCTTGCAGGCTGAAGGGCGTGACATCGTGTCTTTTGGTTTGGGAGAACCGGACTTCGACACCCCTCAGCATATTAAAACAGCTGCCAAAAAAGCACTGGATGAAAGTTACACTCACTACACCCCCAGCGCAGGAATAGCCGAACTCCGTGACGCCATTGCCCGCTATATCCAACGAACCCGCCGGATACCGGTTGATCCGGATGAAGTCGTCGTGACTCCCGGTGCCAAACCTGTGATTTTTGATGTCATGATGACCTGCATCAATCCTGGCGATGAAGTGCTGTATCCCAACCCAGGCTATCCTATTTATGAATCGGTGATTGATTGGATCGGCGGTAAATCTGTCACATTGCCTTTATCTGAAGAAAAAAACTGGAGTTTTTCCATCGAAGATTTAAAAAGCCGATTGTCCTCTAGAACAAAAATGATTGTTTTAAATACGCCGGGGAA
The DNA here is from genome assembly GCA_964643335.1 of uncultured bacterium. Taxonomy (GTDB): domain Bacteria; phylum Hinthialibacterota; class Hinthialibacteria; order Hinthialibacterales; family Hinthialibacteraceae; genus CAZXSQ01. The sequence continues at coordinate 83 of CAZXSQ010000131.1, read as the reverse complement.
TCCTACGGGAACTATTCTTGGTGAAGAAATTTTGCGGGATATCGCCTGGCTGGCGCAGGAACGTAATTTTTGGGTTATCGCGG
>CAZXSQ010000130.1:0-13864 GCA_964643335.1 uncultured bacterium | reverse complement strand
ATAAATCAGGAAGGAAGATTTGTACAGGAAAACTCTCATCTCTTCCCCATTCATTAGGATAGACTGAAATACATAATAAAGACGATATCCCCAAACCAGCTCCGAACACCGTTTTTTCATAAGGAGAAATCTTCTTCCCATTTAAGGAATTACAAAAATCCGCGAATCGGTCCCGAATCTGTTTAAACCTGTCATTGATATCATGCCGGTCAACTGTATCGATCCGGTGATAAACGGCATCATAAATCATCGAAGCCAAACTAAGCAACACCGCCTGATTTGAATTAAACTCTTTCTGCGGCATCCCAATTGAAGAAACGGTATCTTTGGGGTCAATGGAATCTAAAATCCGGTGCATTTCACGTTCAAGTCGATTGATGACCCAGCGTTCTTTTTCAATGGTCATGTAAGCCAGCGCTTCACAAATAAGTTGAGTATACACAAGAAAATTATCTTCCGCTAAAAGTTCAGGATGAAAATTATCATTGTCACTTAAAGGCCCTTCCCCCAAATACCAGGGGGAATCATTTATAACATAACCTTCAATCCTTTTTTCGAATTCATCTGCACGGTCTTCAAAAATCGGATCATGCATACGCTTGCGCGCTTCCCGCAATTGATCGCGTTTGGCGAGAATAAATGGATGTTTCGCTTCTTGTATACGGTCAACAATTCGATCCGGTACGGGAGGGAGTGAATCAGAATTTGAAGCGGAATGAGAGAAAGGAATTCCCACCCAACAGAGTAAAACAAATAAACAAAAGGGTGGGATGAGGCAACAAATCCCATTTTTACTTTTTAGGTGGTGGGTTTCGCTTCGCTCAACCCACTCCACAATTTCAATCCATAACGTCTGTATCATTTTTTGAATACCCATAGAAAACTTATATGCCTATAATCGATATCGAAGTATAAGAAAAATCCCTATTTTAATGTTGCTAATTTCTATTATACTAATACATAACAGATTCATTGAAAATCATATCGGTTCAGCAATAAGACTTAAGCCTTACACCATAAATGCTTAACCAATGTACTTTTGAATACAGAGGTTTGATTACCATTTATAGAGAAGATATCACAAAAAACTTAAATCTACAGAAAGGAAGACTATCATGTCATTCAACATCAAACAAATTCTAAACCGGAAGTGCCGGATGACTGAAATTGTCAGTGTACTTATTCTGGTGGCTATTCTGATATCGGGATGGACATTTTACGCTCATTCAAAATTGAGTGATGAAACTCTCAAAAGAATGCGTCACCGAATGGTAGAACGCCAAATCAAAGCCAGGGGCATTGAAAATCCAAAAGTCTTAGAAGCAATGCGCGAGGTAAAACGCCATCTGTTTGTGCCGGAAAAAATTTATAACCACGCCTATGATGACAGCGCCTTACCAATCGGTGAAGATCAAACCATTTCTCAACCTTATATTGTAGCCTTAATGACTAATTTACTTAAACCTGACAAAGATGATAAGGTTTTAGAAATTGGAACTGGATCGGGTTATCAAGCGGCTGTACTGGCTAAAATCGTGAAAGAAGTATATACCATTGAAATTGTGGAAGAATTAGGCAAAAGAGCCGCTAAGTTATTGGAAAAACTTGATTATGAGAACGTTCACACCCGAATTGGTGACGGCTATAAAGGATGGCCTGAAAAAGCTCCTTTCGATGGTGTCATCGTAACCGCCGCCCCTGATCATGTCCCTGAACCTTTGGTTGAACAGTTAAAAGTCGGCGGAAGAATGGTTATTCCTGTTGGAGATAGATACCAGGAATTAATGCTTATCACCAAAAACGAAGAAGGTGTTCGCCAGGAACAAGTCATTCCAGTCCGATTCGTCCCCATGACCGGCGAAGCCGAGGACAAATAGACGAAAATATCTTGCAGTGCCTTGTGTTATCGATGCACCTCAAAATCAGATACAGTCGTCAACGTTATTTCCGGTCCGCGCCAGACTTTTTGTAAATACTCCCGATCCACTGTCAATTTATGTGTATCTCCTTCTCCGTCTTCATAGACTAAATCGCTCATTGGGAAATCCCAAAAAGCAGAATCCGGTTTCAACCTGAAATCTCTTTCTTCAAGACTCATGAATCCGGGTTGAACGCCACGTACAGAGTCTGAAAATTTTTCAGGTACGTCCGCATTTCTTGAAACCCAGTTATGGCTGCCCTCAACAACAGGAGATTCAGGATCACTAACCAGAATTGTATTGCTACCATAAAAGATATTATTTTTGACAACCGAACCGGTTTTTGGATCATCCAGCTGGATAAATTTGATTTTTGGACTCCCCGCAACCAGTATATTGAAGTACATATAAAGAATACCATCATGCGATCCACCCAGTTCCGAACCAACAAGGATATATTTCGCATTATTACCGGTGCGGTTGGGTTTACTGACAACAACATTGCCCACCATCACCACATTGCTATTCGGCCGGTCTGTCTGGCCTTCACCGTCAACCGGTCCCACCTCACCCTCATTGGAATCAACGATCCAGTTATACCAAAGCTCGTTGTAATGCGCACGGCTTTTATAATTCTGGCCATACAGAGAATCATGGATATAACAATTCCGGACAACAACACGGTTGCCGGTCATATAAAAATTGTGCGAATAACCATTATGTTCTACGGTGCTGTTGAAACCAATGTCGCAGCCTTCTATAAGAGCGGTTTCCTTATCGCCGCCTTGAATTCCCATATCACAATAACTGATCTTGCAGTCCCGAATAACAACATTTGTGGAACCATTCAATCGAATTCCCGCACCGTTGTTGCCATTTCGGGCATTTCTGAATTCCAAATGCTCGAGGATAATATTTGCGCCTTCGACCTGAAAAATAGCACGTGGTATTGAGCCTCGGCCCGATACGGTAAGTCCATCTGCATCAAATATGGAACGCTCTTCACCCACGCCGCGAATAATAATAGGTTCATCCTTCGTTCCATTCGCGGTCAATTTCATCATTTCGCGATAGACACCGTGATCGATCTCGACAATATCACCCGGCCTTAATCGATAGGCAATTCGTTTCAGGCTTTGTGTATCACGATCCGGGCCGATTTGATAGGTATCAGCTATAATTGGAAGCGAAAATGAGAAAACGAGACAAAAAATAAGGACGGTTTTTAAGACTTTCATTAATTATTTTACCTCACTGCTTATATAAGTGTATATTTATGCAGGCAAGATGCCCGCGCTCCCATTAATCATTTCATCCAACGATCCACTTTGGACTGATCCGGCTCCCCCCAATACAAACGCAAATCCTCAATGAAACCTTTAAACGATTTTTGTTCTATAGGAGTAATTCCATTCGGATCAAGGCCAAGCGTCATATTGCCCGGCATATTCATCGAACGGGGTTGAATGAAATGCCTCTCTTCAGCCTGACCAACCGGCTTTCCATTCACCAACAGATGAACAAATCCCTGCTTGTCCACCTTTCCCGCTATATGGAACCAATTCCCGGGCTTGATATTCTCACTGCCTGCCGCAACATATAAAACCGCATCACTGCGCAAAACGAAATGAGGCCGGCCATTTTCCAAATATAATCCCAAACCGAAATTTCTTTCGCCAAGCGTGAATAGCACACCGTCATTGGATTCACTCTTACACCACGCCCCAACAACAAACGGTTTGAAGGCGGGATTCAGGCTTTGAGGGATCGATTTCATAATAACGGATCCACCATTGCTCAACGCCAATGCTTTACCTTTCCGCCCTTCAACCATGCGTGATTTTCCCATGAAACCATGATGATCAAAGCCAGAAGCATCGGTTATCCTCTTTTCATTAGCTTTGGCGAAATCATAATGAAGCACCAGTTTTGGTTTGACCTTTCCCGGAGCAGGCGGGGCGGGTGGCTCATCATATTGATCGGCTTTGTAATGCTTTCGCAGCCGCTCAAGTTCGGTTTTCAGTTCTTTCACGATATCTGAATATTTTGGATCGTTATACACACTTTTCAACTCATCAGGATCATTGTTCAGGTCGAATAATTCCCATTCATTAAAATTGTAATAATAAATCAATTTATAACGATCCGTCCTCACACCATAATGGCGCCTGACGCTGTGATAACCAGGAAACTCATAATACTGATAATAAATCGATTGGCGCCAATCTTTTGCCGTTTTATTTTTAAACAAAGGAACAAGACTCTGTCCCTGCATATCATCCGGGATTTCAGCCTCAGCCAAATCCAGAAACGTTTCGGCAAAATCGAGATTCTGTACAAGATCACGATTTTCAGAACCGGGTTGAATGGCTTTCGGCCATCTTACAATAAAGGGCATACGCAACGATTCCTCATACATCCAGCGCTTGTCGAACCAGCCGTGATCGCCCAAATAAAATCCCTGATCCGAACTGTAAATAACCACGGTATTCTCAGCCAAACCCGATTCGTCCAGATAATCCAGAACACGGCCAATATTGTCATCAACCGACGCAATACATCGAAGGTAATCTTTAATATAACGCTGATATTTCCAGCGAACGAGCTCTTTTCCTTTCAAATCGGCTTCACGAAACTCTTCATTTTTTGGAACATACACTTCGTTCCATTCTTCCAATTGCTCATCGGTAAAATTACGTGGAGTGGTCAGTTTTAGATCATTGTTACTGAGTTCCCGCTCGATGGACATTTCCTGAAGTTTGGCAGGCGTAGCGCGGTTGTCATAATTATCGAAGAGCGTTTCGGGTTCTGGAATCGTTTCACCTTCATAAGTTCGCAAGTGATCCGGTCCCGGCTGCCAATTACGATGCGGAGCTTTATGTTGATACATCAGCATAAAAGGTTTCGAAGAATCCCGCTCGTTTTTAAGCCAGTCCAGCGCCACATCGGTCAGTATATCAGTCGTATAGCCGGTAAATTTTTCATTCCCTTGAGCAGTCCTTAATACAGGATTGTAATACGGCCCTTGCCCGATGAGCACTTTCCAGAAATCAAATCCTGTTGGTTCGGATTTAAGATGCCATTTACCGATCATGGCAGTTTGATAACCGGAACGTTGCAATAATTTCGGAAAGGTCTGCTGAGAACCGTCAAACGTTTCCCGATTAGTGGGTACACCATTGAGGTGACTGTGCTTACCGGTCAAAATCACCGCCCGGCTGGGGGCGCATATCGAGTTGGTACAAAAACAATTTTGGAAAATCATCCCTTCTTTAGCCAAACGGTCAATATTCGGTGTTTTATTGATCTTCGACCCATATGCACTGATGGCGTGAGATGCATGATCGTCAGTAAAAATAAAGATGATATTGGGTCTTTTAACCTCCGTCTCGCTTCCAAATAATCGATGGGGCATAGCCAACGAAGCGGTCGCCCCCAAACCAGCAATCTGCAAAAACTTTCCACGATTGATTTTTTCACCCATTGCTTTTTTCTCCATCATAAATCATTGCTGTTCTCTCCGGCTGCGTTTACCCGTTTTCATTTAACATCATATTTCAACAATTACAACGTATATCCATACAAACACCGAAAGAGCAGACAACTCTATTGTTGCGTTCAAACAATTATATGTGTAAAATAATATAAAAAAATAAAGCGGATATTTAATACCTATCCGGAGATTTGCACACCATTAGAATTATTAGGAGAGGAGCCAATTGATGTATAGCGATGAAATCATTTCAGAAGTATGGCGCCATCGAGATGCTTACGAAGCGCAACATGAACATGATCTTAAAAAGATTATTGCGGATATTAAATACCGCCAACAAAAAACACAGAATCAGTTAATCGATAGACGAGAACGCACCAAAGGAACACAGCATCCTTTCCATTGTTTAAGAAAATGATTCAATCACCGTATGCTGACCTGCTTTTTGAAAATGAGCTCTTGCACAAAGAATACGATTGGTATCCTCAAACTGATACTTTCTTTAATTTCCATACAATCGTATTTGCAAAAGGGAGTCGAACAACAAAAAGCCGCCGAAAATTTACTACAAGAATTTGTGATTGCTTTCCTGATGCAAAAATAATAGAGCAAGATGATGTTCCTCATTCAAAAGTGATGATTCCAGGGGAACGGCTTATTAATCGTCATTATGAAGGGAAGCAAACACTCGTTTTTGGTGAAATAGGTGATAGCGTTCGTTACAGCGAAGAATCCGGAAACTCTTGCCCTAATTACTGGCATTTTTCACCTTACGGTTTTTGTCCATACGGATGTCATTACTGCTACTTAGCAGGAACCATGGGAATCAAGTTTTCTCCCTGCGTAAAAATATTCGTGAATCTTAGCGAAATATTGAATAAGATTGATAAAGTGGCACGACAGATACAAAAACCAACTGCTTTTTATCTGGGCAAACTTCAAGATGGACTTGCACTAGATCCTTTGACTGGCTATTCCAGAATCATGATTCCCTTTTTTGCCAATCATCCCTACGCGCGGCTGACAATTCTTACGAAATCTTCATTTGTCGATAATCTACTCACAGAAAAACATAATGGACATACGATACTATCATGGTCATTGAATCCTGCCACAATCTGCGATCAATTCGAGGCAAACACACCCACTCTAAAAGATCGCCTACAAGCGATGAAGAAATGCTCGGATGCAGGCTACCCGGTTCGTGCAATGCTTATGCCGATCATCCCAACCGATAACTGGCAAAACGATTACTCGGATTTAATCGATCTGTTAACGGAAGTTCCATTGCAGCGAATAACCATGGGGGGAGTATGTTCATATAAAACTGCTTTATCACTAATGAACAACAAACTTTCGCATGACAATACATTAAATAGGAATATGGAAAAAAAAGTGAATACACCAGATGGCCGGATTCGTTATTCACGGGAACGAAGAATCAAAATGTACCGTTTTATCCTTGGTTGTATCCGAAAACATAATCCAAATCTCACAGTCAGCTTGTGCATGGAAGAATCCAACGTCATACACTCTGTTGGATTATCACATAACATTGGAAAATGTATCTGTCCATTATAGCTTCAACCGCTCCGCTTTCTCACCATTCTGTCTCGACAAATTAAGTCACTATGGATAGGATTTAAATAAACCATTCGAATAAAATTGAACACGATGAATCCAACAGCAAACATCCTGGAAATGACCGGAATCACCAAGAATTACCCGGGCGTGCAAGCCTTAAAAAACGTTGACTTTCACGTCCGCGAGGGAGAGGTTCACGCACTCGTCGGTGAAAATGGAGCGGGAAAATCAACCCTCATGAAAATCCTGGCCGGGGCCGAAACCATGGATTCTGGTGAAATACTGCTTCGCGGCCGTAAAGTCTTCATCGATTCACCCCATAAAGCACAGGATTTGGGTATCTCTATCATTTACCAGGAATTTAATCTGGTTCCTCAACTCGGCACGGCGGAAAATATATTCTTGGGCCGTGAGCCCAAATGGTTTGGTTTTGTCAACTTCAAGAAAGAACAGCGTGACGCCGAAGCTATACTCAACAAACTCGGTATCACTCTCGATCTAAACAAACCTGTAGATCAACTGTCCATCGCTCAACAACAAATGGTCGAAATCGCCAAAGCCTTGTCCATTGAGGCTAAAATAATTGTTATGGACGAACCTTCCGCTACTTTGACACAGCATGAATTGAAAAACCTCTTTTCCTTGATCCACACGTTAAAAACTCAAGGTGTGAGTTTAGTTTATATTTCTCATCGCATTGAAGAAATCTTTGAAATCTGTGATCGATTGACCGTTCTTCGCGACGGCGAATGTGTCGGGACAAAACATATCGATGAGGTAGACCGAACGGCCATCATCGAAATGATGGTCGGCCGGGAATTAAAAGATGAATTCCCAAAACAAACCTTCGCTATCGGGAAAGAGGTATTTCGTGCAGAAAGATTAAGCCGAGGATTTGTTCAGGATGTAACTTTTTCAATTCGGCAAGGGGAAATCTTAGCTTTAACTGGATTAGTTGGCGCTGGCCGTACAGAAACAGCGCGTATGATTTTCGGTGCAGATCAACCGGAAAAAGGTAAACTATTTTTGGACGGTAAAGCAATCCGAATTCGATCTCCACGGCGAGCGATTAATTCCGGACTTTGTTTTCTCACAGAAGACCGCAAAAACCAGGGATTGATTTTAGCAAGGCGCATACGGGAAAATATCACATTACCCACATTGAGCGAATTCTGCCGCTTTCTATTTATTCAAAACCGCAAAGAAACCAGCCGTTCTCAGCAATCCATGAATGAACTGCGCATAAAAGCGCCTTCTACGGAAACGCCGGTTCGTCATCTATCCGGCGGGAATCAACAAAAAGTAGTCCTGGCGAAATGGCTGCTGGCCAACTCCAAACTGTTTATCTTTGATGAACCCACCCGCGGAATCGATGTAGGCGCAAAAAGAGAAATATATATGTTGATGAATGAACTACTCCGCCGTGGAGCGGCAATATTAATGATTACATCGGAATTACCGGAAGTGATTGGTATGGCGGATCGTATTCTGGTCATGAGCTTCGGGCAAATAGCCGGTGAACTCTCAGGCCAGGAAGTCACACAGGAAAAAATCATGGACCTGGCAACTCAAAATCCAAAACACAATCCAGAGGCTGCTTAATGATGTTATTTCCACCTCTGCAAAAAGGAAGCCATCCTCACTACGACTTGCTGGGATGGGGAGAACCGCGTTCAACCTTCCCGGTTTGGATGTGGATAGGTTTAACCATAATAATCCTCTCTGAAATACTTCTATTTCTGAAAATAGAACCTGTTTATTCCCATTTCACATTGATCGTATGGTGGGGATACATATTTTTAATCGATGGACTGATTAAAAAAAGAAGAGGACTCTCTTTTTTAGCCGACCGTCCCGGTTTTTTTCTGTTTTTAATGAGCCTCTCTCTTTTCTGGTGGCTGGTCTTTGAATTTTACAATTGTTATCTTGAGAATTGGGTCTACATTGGTGTGCCTGAAAATATCATCCACCGCTATGTCTGTTACGCACTTTCCTTTGCAACCATCACCCCGGCTATATTACTTACATTTGAACTTTCACTCACACTATGGCCACCCAGGATGAATCTCGATTTTCAAAATAAGCCGTCCCAAAAAACGCAAATAGTATGGTTGATAATTGGTATCATCTGTGTGACGTTCCCGTTATTCTTACCTCGTGAAGTCAGGCACTATTTATTCGGTTTTGTTTGGGTAGGATTTGTTTTTCTGATCGAACCTTTGGCGTATTGGTCGGGTTCTTATTCAATGCTCCGCCTGTGGTCCGCCGGTGGCCGTATGTTGGTCTGGAACATGTTTGGCGCCGGAGCAGTCTGTGGTTTATTATGGGAATTCTGGAACTATTGGGCTGGCGCCAAATGGTTATACACAGTTCCCTTCACTCCTACTATCCGATATTTCGAAATGCCGCTCCTCGGCTTTCTGGGATTTCTACCCTTTGCTTGGGAATGCCTTGTGCTTACTGTTCTCACTTCATTGATTATTGGTGGAATAATTAAAATATCCCCACACTGCTCCATGCCTTCAAAAAATGATAGTATCAAGTCATGGATCTGTTTGATATATCTCTTTGCTGTTTTCTTTCTTGCTTATACGATAAATGATCAACGATATTTTCCGATCACTGGATTTAAATTGTCCTCACCAGAAATTCAAACTGAGACTCCACAATTCGATAAAGCATTAAACACTCTCTCACTAGATAGACCTCTACATGAGCAAGTTAAAAATATTCAACCTTTATGGACTCCGAATAATGCAACCCGGGAAAACTTGATCAAATTTGACAATTTCCAAACCGACCCACAATCCTGGCGAACAGCCGACTATTTCATAAGGGAATATGCCGTTCACGCCCGTTTCAATTGGGCCAACCTCCGCAACGTCAATCCTGTAGATGAATAACAGATTTCCATTAATATATATAACGCCGCCGTCCCGGCGGTATTTTCGCAATAAAAGCGGAGAATGCTGTCGTTACGATGTGGTAGGAATACCACACTCGCAGAAATTCAAAAAACCCTTTAAATTCAAATCCAAAAACTCATTGCCTCACATTTAGAAAATCCACTCATAAAAAAAATCAAAAAATTTTTACTTTTTTTGAAACATTTACCCATCTTCCAACGTACTAATGTTAAAGCCGGCTGAATTGTTGATAAAGGAGATAAGAACGATGGTCAACAACAACCGTTTTCATAATAGAGACTCACATTCACCCAGATTAAAGGCCGCTGTGGAAGAAGGACAACATTTAAATAATAACTGTAATCGTTTAAAAAGATTCACCCAATACCTTGAGAATCGTGGATGTCCCGTCAAATTAGTTTTCAATAAACAGGAAAACGAAATACGGTGGCTTGGTTGAAAAGATCCAATTCAAAAAAGGAATGAGTTCATAAAGAAAAAATAAATATTAAACCTCCCCATCATTTTCCTAGCTGCTACGGAGTTCTTGCAAAAGAACTCCACTTTTTTTGTCTTTATTTATCCGTAATTTACAGTCTGCTCTTGTTGTTTTATTTTTTTTAAAGCCGCTATTAGAAAAATCACCGAGAAACTTTACAATCTCATTGGTATAATATTACCGATATCTAAAATCGACTGTATACGTTGATTAATTTTTGGAGCATGAGAATGCAAAAAACAGTTGCCGATATTCAATCCACAGTGGCCAGGATCGTTGAAGAAACCCCGATCGCGGATATGCATACTCACCTATATCCCCCATCATTCCATTCATTGTTGTTATGGGGAATCGATGAATTGCTGACCTATCATTACTTGATTGCAGAAGTATTACGCGCAGCGCCCATGCCGTCTGAACGATGGTGGGCCATGCCAAAACAAGAGCAGGCTGATTATATTTGGACCCATTTATTTCTAAAACGCTCTCCTGTTTCGGAAGCGTGCCGGGGAGTCTTGACCTGCATGCAATCCCTCGGTCTGGATACAAGCCAGCCGAATTTAAACGAAGCCAGAAGTTTTTTCCACAACCAAGCAGTAGAAGATTATGTGGAAACCGTTTTTCAAAAAGCGAATATCAATTACGCTGTCATGACCAATGATCCTTTCGACAAAACAGAACAGGAATTTTGGCATAAAATCGGCAGTCACCATCCACGGTTCAAAGCCGCCCTGCGAGTAGATCCGCTGCTGATGAACTGGGAAACGGCTTCCGGTCTCCTCCGAGATCAGGGATATGAAACCAGCCCATCCCTGAACGAAGCTTCACTTACCTCAATCCGGAAATTCCTGGAAGACTGGGCAGATAAAATGCATCCGCTTTATCTCGCCGTTTCGCTTCCGCCGGATTTCTCCTATCCGGACGACACCTCCCGGACAGTCATTATCAACAATTGTATTCTCCCATTCGCACGCGAACGCCATTTGCCCTTCGCATTAATGATCGGCGTTAAGAAACTTTTAAATCCGGCTTTGAAACTGGCGGGTGACAGCGTGGGTAAAGCAGACCTGTCAAGTTTGGAAAACCTATGCCTGCAGCATCCGGATAACAGTTTTCTCGTCACCCTTTTAAGCCGTGAAAATCAACATGAATTATGCGTAATCGCACGCAAATTCTCAAATCTTCTCCCTTTTGGCTGCTGGTGGTTTTTAAATAATCCCAGTATTATTGAGGAAATTACGCGCGAACGATTTGAACTGCTGGGTCTCAGTTTCGTTCCTCAACACTCTGACGCACGGGTACTGGATCAATTGCTGTATAAATGGCCCCATTCACGCAAAATAATCACAAAAGTGTTGGCTGATAAATACGAAGATATTGCCCGCACGGGCTGGAGTATTATTGAAGAAAATATTCGGCGGGATGTAATCAGGTTATTTTCAACTAATTTCGAAACTTTCGTCAAAGATTCAATTTAAGGAAGTGTGAATTCGTGGTAAGCTTTGCAGGCCCATTCATATATACTCGGTCAATCGGAATTATATTGAGCCTTTTTGGTATCATTGCACTAATACGAAATGCAATCGGTTTAACCACCACAATGTTAAATCTCTGGCCCATGATCTCTTTGTCTGTAGGAATTAATTTGATTCTTTTTCATTTAAGGCAAAAGAAAGGATCAAAACTAGCACTGCTTTTTGGCACGCCCGCTACTGGTTTTTCCTTATTTTTCTTTCTGTTTTCTTTTCAACTGCTCTCGTGGTCATACATGGCACGATCATGGCCTGTTTTTATCTTCTTTATTGGATTAACTTTATTCTGGGTATCCAGGGTCAATATCAAAACACTCAAAGAGGCCAACCTTTCCTTATTCATCATTGGTTGGTGTCTGATGGGTAATTCATTTCTTTTTCTCCTGCTTACACAAAATATTCTGTCTTGGAGTTTTTGGCCGTATTCTCCTCTGCTATCCGGCATCTGGTTTTTAAGCGCACAATATTTTATTCGGCATTCCATCACATGGACAATTTTAGGGCTTATCACTGTCTCTTCTGGAGCGTTCTTTGTGCCCTTTGCAACCGGTCAGTTGGAATGGAGCGAGCTGGTTAATTACCAATTTGCTTATTTTCTACTTCTCAGTATCTCGTTTTTTTTGTGTTTTTGGTCACAAGGTTTTCAAAAGCCTGCGTTTCTTTCAACTTCGGTCATCCTGCTTGGGCTGGCTCTTGTGACACTTCTCGGTCCTTGGCTGATAGGATGGAATCGTTTCGGTTGGAATCTTTGGCCGATCATCCTGCTGATCGTCGGCAGCGGTCTCTTAAGTACACACGGCCTGGACCGCCAAACTTGGGCAGCCATCATTCCAGGAACCATCCTTGTACTCAACGGATCATTTTTATGGCTTTTTACCTCTGGAAAATTGAGCTGGCATCAACTGATTTACCTCTGGCCAACTTTTCCACTCATTATTGGGCTGTCTTTTGTATTGGCTTCGCTATCGGGTGGACTTTCCAAACTGCGGGTTCTTTTTTGGACGGGAACTATCATGAGTGCAGTCTCAGTGCTGCTTTATTTATTTGCATCTTGGCCTGTGGGATTGTTAATAGCAGGCGCCATTCTCTTATTACCCATTCCAGATAGAGTGATTCATAAACAGGATGATCATTCTGTTTCCACTTCTTTACCATGCCGGCAAAACAAGAACGGTGATCAAAAAACAGAATTACCACCTGGCAACATACCATGAAAAAAAACCGGTCAGAACCCGGGTTTTTAAAAAAATTTATACACTTTTGTTTATGAATTAGCGAGCAAGTGGAATTTTATTCCAGTCATTTTTATATTCTTCTTCATATAAAGGCCTTAACTCATCGATTTGAGCTTTCAAATCCTCTTGTTTCTCTGAATCTAAATTGTACGCCCGCATATAAACCCTGTAAGCAGCAGTATATTCTTTCTTTTCTTTCAATTTATCCGCATACCGCCGATAGAACTTCGGATTTTGTGGTGAACTCTTTATTTCAATGATATCCTCCAATTCATCCGATGGATTCAATTCATCGGCATTTTCTCCACTCAATTCATATATTCTCAGCATAAACGGATTATTCATGGTCAAAATACATAAGGAAAAGGTAGCGTCATTTAAAAGTCTGTGCAGAGTCTGCTCATCTGTTCCATTAGATATGGATGTTTGTAAAGGATAGATTATATCTTTCAGCAACCGAATACGCGGGATGGTGACCATATCATTAACCATCGATTCCGCAAGAAGTGCGGAACGCTGCTCCGGAGTCATTTCTTCGTTTTCATCTCCGGTTTCATCGCCGGGTGTGATAATCAATCGGGATTTGGTTACCAACTCGACGGAAGGATAATGAATAATCTGATGAAAGCGTAAGCCAACATAATTATTTATCCGATCAAAAATTTCCATCGCATTGAAGGAAAGAAAACCATGATA
>CAZXSQ010000129.1:12982-13913 GCA_964643335.1 uncultured bacterium | reverse complement strand
GGAGAGGATGAGTCTTGGCCATCTATTATTTTCCTTCCTTTATTTAGTCTGGCTTCGAACGTATAAACCCGGACCAATCGAGAGAGAGCTTCTTGTGTCCTTGATATTTAATTCTTTGGGGTGACATTATTCACCTTGATTTTTATTCAGATATACGATTTATATCTATAAATTGAATATGATTTGGAACTTAAGAAAACTACACCGAACAAATAATTTAACACAAATTAAACAATTTATCAATACTGATCTTATAAGTTGCTCTTAGGGATTATTTTGGTTTTATGAAAGTTTATATAGCGGCGACGGCGTGGGATTTTGTATGAATAAAACTCTCTATTCTTCTTGCCACCTGTTCGGGCAATAAATTAAATTCCTCAAATATTTGATTACGCGAGCCTTGTTCTATGATTGTATCAGGAATTCCCAGTCTCAGGAGTGGGATACCTTCTAAACCGAGATCATGCAACGCTTCAGAAACTGCACTGCCGAAACCACCTGAAATGGTATGATCTTCATAGGTAACAAAATGGTGGTGGTTGGCTGAAAGTTCCCGAATCAATCCTGTATCGAGCGGCTTGGCGAATCGCATATTCACGACTGTGGGATTGATGCCTTTTTCTTTGAGGAACTCAGCTGCTTCCAATGCTCTGTAAACCATAAACCCATACCCCAAAATCACCACATCGGAACCTTCCTCCATAATAACCCCTTTTCCAATAGGAATCGGGGGTTCTTCTTCAGACCAGTCGACTCCCTCTCCATTTGAACGGGGATAACGCACGGCAAAAGGGCCGGGATGCTGTAATCCTGTCCAAAGCAGACGGGAAAGTTCACGCTCATCCGCAGCGGCAGACACCACGATATTGGGGAGAGTTTGCAAAAAAGCAGTGTCGTATAATCCTTGATGGGTTGCACCATCGTCCCCGAT
>CAZXSQ010000129.1:12550-12972 GCA_964643335.1 uncultured bacterium | reverse complement strand
CGATAACTCCCCCTCGATCTATCGCAAAAATGACGGGAAGATTTTGTATACAAACTTCGTGATAAATCTGATCATAGGCCCGTTGGAGGAATGTTGAATAGATTGCCACAACCGGATGAATTCCTTCACAAGCAAGACCGGCTGCGAGTGTTACTGCATGTTGTTCGGCGATTCCGACATCGAAAAATTGTTTCGGAAGTTTCTTCTGTAAGGCAGAAAGACCAGTTCCCGAAGCCATCGCGGCGGTGATACCCGCCACAGTGGGATTTTTCTCGGCCATTTTGCACATAATCTTGCTGAACACATTGGTGTAAGGTGGTGGTGTTTTTTCCAAGACTTTTTTCGCTTTGGGTTGACCGGTAATCTTGTCAAAAGGTTTGGCTCCATGCCAGGTCGCCGGGTCGATTTCAGCCGGTTCATAA
>CAZXSQ010000129.1:9854-12540 GCA_964643335.1 uncultured bacterium | reverse complement strand
ATGTGCAGCAGAATAGGCCCTTTCAAGTCTTTTAAACTTTTCAGTGTTTCCTCGAGCAGGTGCACATCGTGACCGTTCATCGGGCCGAAATACCGGAAACCCAATTCCTCAAAAAATACGCCGGGAATAATCAGGGATTTTATGCTTTCTTCGACCTTTTGCAGGCGTCGCATCAATGTATTCCCCATTTGTTTCTCAAGGAAACTCTCGAAACCTTCTTTGGTTCTGTTATAGTAATAACTGCTTAAAATCCGGTTCAAATAATGAGAAATACCGCCCACATTTGGAGAGATGGACATGTCGTTATCGTTTAAGATAACCAGCAGGTCTTTTTTCAACTCTCCGGCGTGATCCAATCCTTCGTATGCGATCCCCCCGGTCAAGCCGCCGTCACCGATAATCGCCACACATTTATAGTCGTCCCCTTTTAAATCCCGAGCAGCTGCCATGCCAACCGCGGCTGAAACCGATGTGCTGGCATGACCGGTGCCATAGTGGTCATGGCAGCTTTCCCAACGCCGAGGAAAACCGCTGATCCCTTGATATTGCCTTAAGGTATGAAAACGGTCTTGACGTCCCGTTAGAAGTTTATGGCCATAAGTTTGATGACCCACATCCCAGATGATCTTGTCTTTTGGACTGTTGTAGACTCGATGGAGCGCAATAGTCAATTCCACCGCACCTAAACTTGGCGCCAGGTGACCGCCTTTTTCACTGACTGTATCGATGATTTTGTGGCGAATCTCCTTGGCCAGTGTTTCCAGGTCGGCTCTGTCCACTTTTTTGACATCTTGGGGATCGTTAATACGATCAAGAATTGAACTGCTCAACTTCCTTCACCTTTTTTTGTTTGATTTAGCTGTATATAACAGGATTTATTGTATAGTTATTTCCAAAGTATTAATTTAACCAGCTTTTAATATATTACCGATTCTTTATAAAAAAATGAGTGATGTGTTCACTCGAAATAAAAATAAGATTAGTATTGCCTTTTGACTAATTCATTCGTGATATCGATTAAAATTTTGGCCCGCGCTCTCTCTGGTTCCAGAATCTCCAGAACTTCATCCCTGAATTTTTCTACTTTTTGGCGTGATGCTTCCAGTCCAATCAATGAAGGATAGGTTAACTTGTTATGTGCTTCGTCACTGCCTGTCTTTTTTCCCATTAACTGGGTGTTACCAATCACATCTAAAATATCATCAACCACTTGGAAAATCAAACCAAGGTTTGTACCTACTTTATTAAGAATGCTGCGATCATGCTCATTCCCTGAAGCCATTAAAGCCCCCATTTGCAGCGACGCCCGGATTAAGGCAGCAGTTTTATGCAAATGAATGTATTCCAATACTTCTTCGCTGCCAGGTTTTGATTCATAGTCAAGATCAACCACCTGCCCGGCAACCATTCCGGGATATCCACAGGCAACCGCCAATTCACGGGCCACTCTGAATCCCTGCAGAGCAAATCGTTCGGGGATAGTAGAGATTAATTGAAATCCGAGTGTATGCAGCGCATCCGCTGAAAGAACCGCCAAGGCTTCACCATAAACCACATGGGAGGTCGGTTGTCCCCGGCGAAGGCTGTCATCATCCATACAGGGCAGATCATCGTGGATCAGAGAATAAGTATGGATCATTTCAATGGCACATGCCACCGTGAGCAGAGCATTTTTGAATTCAAGATCGGTACCTTCCCATGAATCTCCATTATAAGCTTCTTTGTCCGATACGCCTCGGCAGAAGTCGGCGCCAACCAAAACTAAGATCGGACGGATTCTTTTACCACCTGCTTTCAATGGATAGCGCATGGCTTCATTTAACCGTCTTGACAAGCCTTCTGGCTTTGGCAACAAGGCATTCAGAGTTTCTTCGACCTCCTCTTTTCGTCTATCTAAATAGAGTTTGATCGGAAAAGATATTTTCGAGTCTGGTTGTTGATTCGTCGTACTCATTTGTGTATCGATTCTATATTCTATCCCATGAAGTCTCGCCTTTTGATTGTGCTATGTTAACTCTTCTTGCTCATTATCAATAGATTGATCCATCCATTCGGTTTCTTGCTCACCCATCAATTTCGTTATACGCACTTCTACAGACTCTAATCTCTCGGAACATTTCTTAATTAGATCCATTCCTTCAATAAAGTATGTTTCCATTTGTTCCAAGGTTAAACCGCCGTCGTCGAAGAGCTTTATAATCTCTTCCAACCGGCTCATTCCTTTTTCAAAATCGAAGTTCTTGGGCTGATCATTTTTCATTATCTATATTGACCTCAACCACATTCGAGTAGAACGAACCATCACAAAGCACAACCATGACTGTATCGTTGATATCGATGTTCTTCGTCTTCATGAGGGTTTGTCCGTCTTTCCTGCAAATAGCATAACCTCGTTCCAGGTTTTTTCTTGGATTGAAACTGTGCAAAAGGTGATTCTGACGATTTAGATTGTTTTTCATTTGATCCAATCGATGGAGCATCAACCTGCCTGATTCTCTACTCATGTTTTCCAAACTCGATTGTTTTTCCTTGAATCCGGTTTTAAAACGATGGATCAAAAAGGCCTGTATATCGTCCAGCCGCTGCCGTTGTTGGGCAACTATCGAAACGGGATGATAGCGGTGGAACATTTTACGTGTAACCTCAATCCGTTCTCTTAATCGTTCAAACTGGGGTTTGATGGTTC
>CAZXSQ010000129.1:0-9844 GCA_964643335.1 uncultured bacterium | reverse complement strand
CAGCCGGTCGACCATTAACGAAAGTCTTCCTCGATGCTCATCGAAAATTTGACAAATAAGTTGTGCCGCACCGGTTGGAGTGGGGGCTCGTACATCTGATGCAAAATCCGCTATGGTGAAGTCGATTTCATGTCCAATCCCTGTCAACACTGGTAATTTTGAGGTATAAATAGCACGAGCCACTATTTCTTCGTTGAAAGACCAGAGATCTTCGAGACTGCCTCCCCCTCTGCAAAGTACGATTAGATCAAAATCTTTCATGGAATTGACTCGTTGAATCATCTGGGTTATTTCAAAAGCTGAAGTTTTCCCCTGGACCTGTACTGGACAAATTGTTACTTGTACCGGACAAGTATAATGGCTTAATATTTTCAAAAAATCCTTTATAGCCGCACCTTCCGCCGAGGTGATGACGGCGAGTTTATTCGGCAGCAAAGGAAGTGGTCTTTTGCGGCCCGAATCAAAAAGCCCTTCCGCCGCCAGCCGCTGCTTTAATTCTTCAAACCGCTGCTGAAGCACACCAATCCCGGCACGGCGAATGGCCGATACAATCAGCTGATACTGTCCGCGAGGTGGATAAACTGAAATTCTTCCACCTGCGGTAACCTCATCCCCATTTTCCAAATCCAGGCCGGTCCATCTGACAACGGTGCTTTTCCATGCCACACATTCCAAGACCGCTTGGTTGTCTTTCAGTCTGAAATAGGCATGGCCGGACGGGGCTTTTTTGAAATTGGAGATCTCTCCCCGTACCTGAATCCAATTGTAACATTCTTCAAGATTCCGCCGAATCTCTTCTGTCAGCTCATAAACGGTATATGGCAGTTGTACATCCTGTACGGATTTCATATTGTTTGAGAATCGTATTCGTATTTAAAAGCCATCGGATTGGTCAATGGATACAATTGTCTTTCAATAGATCTTGATTTCCCCGTAGACTCATCCACATCCAGTAAAACGGTGGAAATTTTGACATTATTTTTTGCAATCTTAAAGGGCTTCTTTATCGTAGTTATCAGCTGTTGAGTGGCCACTTCAATATCCATGCCGATGACGGAATCATAAGGTCCCGTCATACCCGTATCAGAAATATACGCGGTTCCATTGGGCAGGATGCGCTCATCGGCGGTTGGGATATGGGTATGAGTGCCGATAACCGCGCTTACCCGCCCATCCAGATACCAGCCCATTGTTACTTTTTCCGAAGTGGCTTCGGCATGCATATCGATAATGATTACATTCGAATCCCCGGCTTGTTGAAGTAATTCATCTGCTTTTCGAAAAGGACAATCCACATGTTTCATGAACAACCGGCCTAATAGTTGAGCAATGGTGATCTTAATCCCACGTGGTGTCTGTATGGTGACATATCCGTTTCCCGGCAGCCCGGGAGGGTAATTGTAAGCTCGAATCAGATTGGGTTCGTCTTGGATGAAAGAGAAGATATCTTTATTATCCCAAGCGTGATTCCCTAGGGTAATTACATTTACTCCCGCATTGAATATCTGCTTGGAGACATCGTATGTAATTCCTTTCCCCCCGGCTGCATTTTCACCATTGGCAATGCAAAAATCCACATGATGATGCGACTTGATATAGCGTAATTGCGAATCCAGTGCATCTCGGCCGGGACGGCCGAAAATATCGCCGATAAAAAGAATTTTCATTAAATATTTATAACCTGGCTTTCTAATTGAAAATTTCTAAGAATTGTTACTCTATTTATGAACTCATGCTTTTTACCCTTGTGTCTGGTTCGAATTCAATAAAAGAAAGATTAGGTGATATGGAAGCAATGAAATACAACCTGAATTCACCCTGTCCATCATTTATTTCGCATAAGCCACAGCACGGGTTTCACGGATTATTGTGATCTTAATTTGGCCTGGATATTCCATTTCTTCTTCTATTTTCTTGGAGATGTCATAGGCCAATTTGACCGAATTTTGATCGTCCACTTCCTCCGGCTGCACCATAATTCGAATTTCACGTCCCGCCTGAATTGCGAAACATTTTTCGACACCACTGAAGGATTCCGCCAGGTTCTCAAGTTTTTCAAGACGTTTGACGTAAGTTTCGATGGTCTCGCGCCTGGCTCCGGGACGAGCGGCGGAAAGGGCATCGGCTACCTGTACAATAACCGCTTCGACCGTTTCCATTTCGACGTCTTCATGATGGGCAGCTATCGAGTTCACGACGGCCTTGCTTTCACCTAGTTTTCGAGCGGTTTCCGCACCAATGGCGGCATGTGTACCGTCTCGTTCGAAATCAATGCCTTTGCCCAAATCGTGCAAAAGTGAACCACGTTTGCAGATTTCAACATCGGCGCCGACCTCTGCCGCAATCGCTCCCGCCAGAAAAGCGACTTCCCGTGCGTGATACAATTGATTCTGTCCGTATGAATACCGGTATTTCAGACGGCCGATCAATTTAATCAATTCCGGATTCATATCCACAATGCCAAGATCGAACACCACGCGTTCAGCCGCCTCCCGCATGTCGTCTTCCATTTCTTTCATGATTTTATCGTAAATCTCTTCGATGCGGCCCGGGTGAATGCGGCCGTCGGATATTAGCCGTTCAAGAGTTTGTCTGGCGGCCTCTCTTCTGACCGGATCAAAAGCGGAAAGAACGACTGTATCCGGTGTATCGTCGATAATAAGGTTCACTCCGGTCAACGATTCAAAAGCTCGTATGTTTCGGCCTTCCCTGCCAATGATACGTCCTTTGATATCATCCGATGGCAGAGCAACAGTCGAAACCGTCGATTCATTTACATATTCAGTGCAGCCTCGCTGCATGGTGGTTGTGATGATGCGCCGGGCTTCCCTGTTGGCCTTTTCCTTGGCCTCGTCCGTAATTTGTTTGATAATTTTGGCGGATTCTCGGCGCACATCGCTTTCCAACGAGTGCAGAAGCAGTTCTTTGGCTTCTTCACTCGTCAGTCCTGATATTTTTTCCAATTGGCTTCTTTGCTCCTGAATCAAATCATTCAGTTCCGTATCTCTTTTGTCCAAATCTTTGGCTCGCCGGTCCAATTGCTTGGACAAGGCATGATTTTCTTTTTCTAACTTTTCTACTTCTTCCTGCCGTTTATCTAAAGTTTCTTCACGGCGATTTAACTTTTTTTCTTGTGCTGAAAGTTCCGCTCTCCTCTCTTTGGCTTCTTGTTCTAATTTGGTTTTTTCCTGATAGAGCTGTTCCTTTGCTTCTAAAGCTGCTTCTTTTTTAATGGTAGCTGCTTCTTTTTGTGCTTCTTCACGGATTTTAAAGGAAAGTTGTTCAATACTGCCGATTTCTCGTTCCGTGAGAATTTTTCGAATAAGGAAGCCAATCAGGATGCCCACTAGAATACCCACAAGGAGAGAGACTCCTGGGACAATCCATTCCATTGTTGCTCTTCCTTTCTAAATTGTTACTGTTAGATAGTAGATATGAAATTGAAAAACAGTATCCAATAACATTTTTTATTCATGCCCTGCTATTTTTTCTTACCTGAAACAGGGCGGTTTGTATTTTTTCAATGACTTGAGTCGCGCATACTGCTTCGGCGCCGGTTTCGCCGACAATAATTTCCGCTGCTAAACCATGTAAATAAACTCCGGCCGCTGCAGCGTGGAGAGGTTGTATACCTCTTCCTAACAAACTCCCGATCATGCCGGCAAGCACGTCTCCCATTCCACCTGAAGCCATCGCAGGGGTTCCTGCGGGATTGACGTAAACAGGTGCGTCCTGAGAAGTGATAGCAGTATTTGCTCCTTTGAGAACCGCCACACCATGCGGCGAGTTCGATAACTTCCTGACATACCCCCAGCGATCGGATTGAATTTCCGGTACACCGGTTTCATATAAACGGGCCATTTCTCCCGGATGGGGAGTGACGACCCATGGAAATTCCCGTTCTGCCAGTAAATCGGGGGTCAAAGCCGATAAACCGTCACCGTCGATGAGAACAGGCTCTTTTATTTCACGAACTACTTTTTGGACTAATGCAGCCGTTGAAGGATGCCTGCCCATCCCCGGTCCGATCAATACTGCGGAAAAGCGGACATTTTTGCTCATAAAATCATCCCAAGCCTCTTCAGCCAGGGAACCTTCAGGAGTTTCTGAAGCGGGGATGGTTAACATTTCCCAGACCCCGCCAGCATAAATCGGCAGCAGGGATTTGGGACAAACCGCTGTAACCAGACCCGATCCCATGATTACAGCTGCTTTTGCACACATCAGAGCGGCTCCAGTCATCCCTTTGGAACCGGAAAGAACAAGTAAATGGCCTTCACTCCCTTTATGCGCCGATTTGTTCCTTTTTGGAATCCATGCGTCGATCTGTTTTTCTGTCAGAATTTCCGCTTTAGATTCCGTTGAATGCAGCAAATCGAGTGGAAAACCAATATTCAGAACGATTAATTTCTTAAAAAAATCCATCCCCGGAGGCAGGACATGACCGGCTTTTGGCAACCCCATGGTATACACTGTGTCTGCTTGAACAACCTCTCCTTCTACTCGGCCGGTGTCCCCTTCAACTCCGGAAGGAATATCGACGGATACAATAAATTTGCCGTTGGCATTTTGATTGATCAGTTGAATCGCTTCAGCGATCAGACCTCGCGGTGCTCCTCTAGCCCCTGTTCCAAGTAATGCATCTACAACCACTTTGGAGTCAGGATAAGCATTAACAAATTTTTCCAGATCCTCAGAAGTATGACACTCCCAAATCGGAATGCTTTGTTGAAGTGCCAACTTAAAATTTGTTGCGGCATCCCCTTTTAATTCATTGCCTGATCCTATCACAGCCACCACGGGAGATAGGCCGTAAACTGCCAAACGTCTCGCCACAACAAAACCATCACCACCATTGTTTCCTTTTCCGCACCAGACGACGGATTGGAACAATTCCTGACGGGGATGACGGTTTAACAAACCGGAAACGACACCCTCACCGGCACGTTCCATCAAGTATAATCCAGCAACGCCTCGCTCCTCTATTGACTGGTGATCAATTGAGGCCATCACACTGCCGGTGACTATTTTCTGAGGATATGACGGAGAAATAAAAGATTGGCTCATGGGTTCCCATCAGACCCATGGCAGGGAAAAAAGAAAGAATAGAACCGGGTGAATAACTCAAAACACCTATGGAGTATCTTCTTCTTCTTCTTCTACATCGCGGTAGAAATAATCGTGAAGCCAGACCAGCAAGGCCACGATAACAAATCCTTTCCATAGAGTATCAAAGAAAAAATTTAGCGACATACTTTCAACTTCCGTACCGCGAAGCATCTTGAACGCAATGAATTTTTGAAGATAACAGAACGCTATAAAAAATATACACACAAGCAAATATTCCCAAAATGAAAAACGCTGAATCGAACCATTTTTGGGCTTTTGTGTATTTGAATCACGCGATACTTGTGTTTCTTGGTTGTTCGCTACCGATTTTCGACCTTTCTTTCCTCGTACCATAACAGGGTCATCCATAAAAAGTAATTTTTATTTATTTATTTTAGTAGCAAAATAGTATATTTGGGAAGGGCAAACCAATTTTCTGTGAAAATACCCTTGACAAAAAACAAAATGTTGATAAAAATTTCTAACGTAATAATTGTTTTATTTCATAATCAAGGAATTCAAGCGAATTTATTAAATATGTATCGTCATCTTTCTCTCCTTCTTAGTGGTATTACTGTAAGCGTACTCGTAGTCGTTGTACGTATTCGTATGCCCGCTGTTTTAGGGAGAGACGGATGATCTAGAAAAAAGTTGAACTCCTTAAAGCCGTGGGCGAACAAAAAACGCTCACGGCTTTTTTATTTAACTTGGATTTCACAAAAATGATGTCATCATTCTTTTTTTAGTTGGCTCGCCGGGAGGCTCGCCCTCCCGTGGAACGTAGAAGGGCGAATCTCTTGATAAGCCCTCGCCGGGAGGCTCACCCTTCCATGGGAGGGTGAATCTCCTGATGAGCCATTATTTGTTGAAGCGCTATTTATTGAGGCACTATGTATAGACCGAATACCAAGGAACCAAAATTGAACAAAAAAATCTGATAACACAGATTTTATTTTAAAGGAGGAATAAAATGGTGAGTGGACCCCCCTCAAAATCAAGAAACAAGAAGAAAGAAAAAACTCAAAAGCCCGTTAATAAACGAGGAGCCGAAATTGTTATCGACGCTTTGGAAAACGAAGGTGTTGAAGTCGTTTTTGGTTACCCTGGCGGCGCCATTATTGATGTTTTTGACCTGATCAATCAGTCGGATAAGTTTGAATTCATCCTGACACGCCATGAGCAGGCTGCAGTTCATATGGCGGAAGGATATGCACGGACAACCGGAAAAGTCGGTGTATGCCTGGTCACTTCCGGACCTGGCGCCACCAATACGGTTACCGGTTTAGCAGACGCTATGATGGATTCCACACCCGTTTTGGTCATTTCCGGCCAGGTCGCCACCCCGTTGATCGGGAATGACGCCTTTCAGGAAGCCGATGTGGTGGGAATAACCCGTTCGGTAACCAAGCACAATTATTTGGTGAAAAATCTTGAGGAATTGCCGATTTTGATGAAAAACAGTTTCCATATCGCACGTACCGGGCGGCCAGGTCCTGTTGTGATTGATATTCCCAAAGATATTCAAAGGATGACTTTTGAAAATTACACGTATCCTGATGACCCGAATTTGCCTGGATACCATATTCAAATAAAAGCACCTTCGGATAATATCAAACAGGCCTGGGAATTGATCCGCTCATCCAAACGGCCTCTAATTTATGCCGGTGGGGGGGTCATCAATGCCGATGCAGCTGATGAACTCTTTCTGTTTGCAACGAAAACCAATATCCCGGTCACTACTACTTTGATGGGCTTGGGCGCTTTTCCAGAAACCCACCCATTATCCCTGCTGATGCTGGGAATGCATGGAACCGTTTATGCCAACAAGGCGGTTCAGGAAAGCGATCTGCTTATTGCCGCCGGTTCCCGTTTCGATGACCGGGTTACCGGCAAATTGGAAGAATTCGCACCACATGCCAAGATTATTCACATGGATATCGATCCATCTTCCATCAGTAAAAATGTCAGAGTGGATGTAGACCTGGTTGGAGATGTAAAAAACATCCTCCAAGACCTGAACAAACTGGTTGAACGATGCGACACGGACGATTGGGTTAAACAAATTGATCAATGGAAACAGCAATTTCCATTGCGATACAATTTGCCCGAGGGACAGTTGATTCTGCCTCAGCATTTGATTCAACTCATAAATAAGTATGCAGATGACGATGCGATCATCAGCAGCGAGGTGGGGCAGCATCAAATGTGGGCGGCTCAATATTACACTTTTACACGTTCACGAACATGGATTACGTCAGGTGGATTGGGAACTATGGGATTTGGTTTCCCTGCTGCCATTGGCGCTCAGCGGGCTTTTCCTGACCGGCAGGTTATCGATATTGCCGGTGACGGCTCCATCCAGATGAACATCCAGGAATTGGCCACTGCGGTGTATTACAATCTGCCTGTAAAAATCATCATTATGAACAACGGATGGCTGGGCATGGTGCGGCAGTGGCAGGATTTATTTTATGGGAAAAATTATTCCGCCACGGATTTAACTCGTCCGCAACTTAAAGATAAAACTTCAAAAGCCTCACCCGGTGATTGGATGAATGCGGAATATCTTCCCAATTTCGTCAAATTGGCGGATGCCTACAGTTGCTGGGGTAAGAGGGTGACCGCACGGGATCAACTTGAAGACGCCATCCAAGAATGTCTTTCTGCTGAGGGGTTGGCAATTCTCGATGTATGGGTAGCCCGTGAGGAAAATGTGTATCCAATGGTTCCTGCTGGCGCTTCGTTGAGTCAGATGATTGAAGGTATGGCTTAATCTAATTGAAAAAAGGAAATAAGATTATGTTGAGACGACACATCTTTTACGTTTTAGTGGAAAACCGGTCTGGAGTTTTAGCCCGAGTGGCAGGTCTTTTTTCCGCCCGGGGATTTAATATTGAAAGTCTTACTGTCGGTGAGACGGACAACCCACGGGTATCACGCATGACGATTGTGGTACCCGGTGACGATAAAATCCTGGATCAGGTCCGAAAGCAATTAGGGAAACTTGTCGATCTCCACGATGTTCATGATTTTTCAGTGGAGGATCGCGATATCGTCAATCGCGAACTTGTTCTTTGTAAAATCAAGGCCGAACCCTCTGAGCGGTCCGATATCATTCAAATCGCCAATATTTTTCGGGCGCATATTGCGGACGTCGGCCCTAACAGTATGATCATTGAGGCGACAGGGAGTGAGAATAAAATTGCGGGACTCTTAAAGTTGCTGTCCCCATACGGTATTATCGAAGTGGCCCGCAGTGGACGAGTCGCGATGGCTCGTGGGATGGTTGAAAGCGTTCCCACAGAAATGTCAGTCGCTTAATTATGCTAGATGTTCATATTTCAATAAATTGCCGGTAAAGGAGAACGATTATGGTTAAAATGTATTACGACAATGACGCCGATCTGGACCTATTGAAAGAAAAAACAGTCGCCGTCATCGGTTATGGAAGTCAGGGACACGCACATTCTCAGAATTTGAGAGACAGCGGCGTGAATGTGATCGTGGCGGAAATACCTGGTCCGAACTATGATCAGGCCAAAAAAGACAAATTTGAAGTCACTTCCGCCAGAGAAGCCGCGAAACGCGGTGATATCATCACCATTTCCGTGCCTGATCAACTTCAGCCTTATGTTTACAACCGTGAAGTTGCCGATGAACTGGAAGAAGGGAAATCGCTTCTTTTTGCACATGGTTTTAACATCCATTTCGGCCAAATCGTTCCTCCAAACGAAGTGGACGTGATCATGTGCGCGCCGAAAGGGCCTGGACACCTTGTTCGCCGGGTATTCGCCGAGGGAGGCGGAGTACCTGCCTTGATCGCCGTGCATCAGGATGCATCCAATAATGCGAAAGCCAACGCTCTTGCTTATGCCAAAGGAATCGGGGCCACCCGTGCGGGGGTGATTGAAACCTCTTTTCTGGAAGAGACTGAAACCGATCTTTTTGGTGAGCAGGCCGTATTGTGCGGTGGCTTGACTGCCCTTATCAAGGCGAGTTTTGAAACCTTGGTCGAAGCCGGATATCAGCCTGAAATGGCTTATTTTGAGTGCGTTCACGAGATCAAACTGATTGTGGACCTGATTCATGAAAATGGTCTCGCCGGGATGCGCTATAGCATTTCCGACACGGCTGAATACGGTGACCTTACCCGAGGCCCGAGGTTGATAACTGAGGAAACTAAAAAAGAAATGAAAAAAATTCTCAACGAGATCCAAAGCGGAGAGTTTGCTCGTGAATGGATTCTCGAAAATCAAGCGAATCGTCCAGTTTTTAATGCCTTGCGCACCAAGGATATGAATAGCCAGGTCGAGCAAGTCGGCAAAGAATTAAGAGGCTTGATGTCCTGGCTCAAGAAAAAATAAAAAAAAACGGTTGCTTTAGAAAAGGGCGTGATTATCGCGTCCTTTTTTTGTCTTTCCTATTGAATTGAATGCTATCCTTCGATATTCTTGTACCGTTCATTTTGAAGCGTTGATTTCTAAATATTTACAATTGAGTTTCTCCATATAGTATACAAATGGTAACCAGTCACAAAAAAAGAGTGAATCAACGGGAGGCGCCGTCCTTTTTGAGGGAAAAAGAACTTTATAAGCAAGGTTACAAAGTCATCGCAGGTGTGGATGAAGCGGGAAGAGGACCACTGGCAGGTCCCGTGCTAGCGGCGGCGGTGATTTTACCCCAAAATATCGATCCCCAGCTTGTCGCCGGTATTCGCGATTCCAAACAGTTGGGA